>NZ_JAUBSD010000007.1:0-42649 GCF_036704575.1 Microcoleus sp. K5-D4 | reverse complement strand
ATTATCATCAGATTGAGCCAGTTGTTTGAGGAGAGGTAAGGTTTCCGGGTCATCTTTCCACCCCCGTGCTAATTCTTGGACTGCTGTACGTCGCACAGCCGAATCATCATCAGATTGAGCCAGTTGTTTGAGGAGAGGTAAGGTTTCTGGGTCATCTTTCGATCCCTCTGCTAATTCTAGGACTGATACCTGCCGCACACACAAATCATCATTTGATTGAGCCAGTTGTTTGAGCCAAGGTAAGGTTGTCAGGTCATCTTTCCACCCCCGGGCTAATTCTTGGACTGCTGCCACTCGCCCAGCATAATTACCATCAGATTGAACCAGTTGTTTGAGCCAAGGTAAGGTTTTAGGATCATTTTTCCACACCAGTGCTAATTCTTGGACGGCTAAAAATGCCACAATCGGGTGATGATTCGATTGAGCCATTTCTTTGAGCCAAGGTAAGGTTTCCGGGTCATCTTTCCACCCCCGTGCTAATTCTTTTACTGCTACATACTGCACAGTATTAGTATCATTAAATTGAGCAATTTCTTTGAGCCAAGGTAAGGTTTCCGGGTCATCTTTCCACCCCCGTGCTAATTCTTGGACTGTTGCCAATCGCATAGTTTTATTATCATTAAATTGAGCCAGTTGTTGGAGGAAAGGTAAGGTTTCCGGGTCATTTTTTCCGCATCGTGCTAATTCTTTGACTGCTGCAAGTTGCACAGTATCATTATCATCAGATTGAGCCAGTTGTTTGAGGATAGGTAAGACTGCTGGGTCATCTTCCCACCACCGCGCTAATTCTAGGACTGCTGCAAGTCGCACATCCGAATTTTCATCAAATTGAGCCAGTTGTTTGAGGATAGGTAAGGTTGCTGGGTCATCTTTCCACCCCCCTGCTAATTCTAGGACTGCGACAAGTCGCACAGCCCAATTATCATCAGATTGAGCCAGTTGTTTGAGCCAAGGTAAGGTTTCTGGGTTATTTTTCCAAGTATAGGCGATCGCACTTACTGCTTGAGTGCAAATTTGAGTAACTAGCGTTCTCTCTTCTTCATAAGCCTCATAATAATAATTGAGGTCGTATTTGATTAATTCTTTTAACCGTTCAAGCAATTGACTCTCAACCCCAGCAATCTCTTTTCTATCCCTCACCTCATTCAAACACTTCGCTGCCACAAACAGATTGCTGAAGTTTTTGGCTTCCCCATCCTGTTCAATCAAAAACTCAATCAATTTCCCGGTCAAGTTTCCCGCAATCAATCCGGCAATCAAGCACAAAACTTCCTGCCAAGATTCATCATCCCAGTGCTTGCCAAAAACCTCGGTTTTTAACTCCTCCAGTAAAATTTCTGGTGTCTTATAAAGCCTTTCCACCACCTCCGACGCACAGAAATATTCCAAAAAAGTTCGATGCACAAACCCATAAGTATCCGCACCCAAAAAACATAAAATAAAGTTGCGAGTTCGCAGTTGGTTAATTATCAACTTTGCCCGCTCTTTCGGTCGATCGAAATCTTTATTCTTCAGATATGCTGTCAGGGTATTCTCCAAATCTTCCGCACTAATAATATTGCCAGCCAACCCTTCAGGTGCTGCTTGCATCTTGTAAGCGACTCGCCGCAGCATTTCTTGCTTATCTTTAGCATCAATAGTTTTCGGATCGAGCCTGCTATCCTCTACTAAAGACCTTTCCACATCCCATTGATAAAGCAATACCCGCGAAGCTTGATTGTAAAGTTCCGCCCTGTCTCTCGGCAATTCTTGCCCGCGATTTAAAATCGCCATAATCGTCAACAATAACGGATTACCCGCTAAATCTCGAATCGTTGATGAATACGCTAATGCTCTTTCCATGCGATCGCGAATTCGCGCTTTTTCCCCAGAATCAGTAAAAGTTAATTCGTGCCAGCGGTGAACAAAATCCTGAATTTGTTCCGCATTCAAATCTTGGAGAATAAAGTGATGAAACTCTGCATCTTGCAAGCGTTGAGGTTTGTAACCAATAATCCGAGACGTGACAATCACTGGCACGCGGGGATACTCATTGGTAAACCGATGAATCGCCGTAATTACATCTTCTCGTTTCCCGGCATCGAAAATTTCATCTAACCCGTCGAACATCACCACAGCCTCGCCTGCTTTTAGCTGTCCCTGCAATTGATGCTGATTCAAGTGACAAATTGAACCCGGACTTTGATGAAAAAATTCCAGGAAATTCTTGCAATGTCCTGATTCCCCGCTGCGAATGTAAGTCCGCAATTCTATTAGCAGCGGAATCGGCAGAGATGTCACGCTATTTAAGGGCGATCGCGCCCAGTTTAAAGCTAAATATTGTAACAGAGTAGATTTGCCCGAACCCGGATCGCCTAAAATCACAATGTAGGGATAATTTTGCCGATCATTGATAACATCTAACACGGATACGATCGGCTGAGAAAAATAACCGCGCCGATATTTCTCTAAATTTTCAAGCTCGATCGCGTCTAATTGATTGCTGTCTTGCAGCCGCCGTTGATGTTCTTTAGGAATTTCGTAAGCTTGGGGCAGAAATGATTCGTAAATCGATCGCACATCTTGAAAAATAAAGATTTGCCAAACCTTCAGCTTTTCGCGATAATCGTAGGTATTGGGATCGACGCTGCTTAAATTGAGATTGCTGTAACGCTCGCACAGAGCTTCTTGATATTGCCTCAAGTCAAAATCGGGGATAATCCCCGCCGTTTCTTGAGTATTTTTATGAATGCTATCCAGCTTTTGATCCCTCAAGATATCGCGCAACTCTTTTGAGTCAAAGAGAATTTCTTGAACTTCTGCCAGATACTGATTGGCGATGGTTTGCCACTTAAATCTTGCGGGTAAAGAAGTTAAACCTAGTTTATCCCAGGTTTGTTCGAGAAGTTTTGCATCGAGAGATTCGCGATCGCTCTCAAAAGCCTTACCCAAAATTTCCTTAACAGACTTGTTATTTATAAACTGTTTAACATCTTTAATATACAGCTTTCTTTGCTCTGGGGAAAGTCCGCCAATTTTTAACTGCTGTTCTACCAACTTCAAAAACTTTGTGATCGCTTTGCCCGCTGCGACTTGTCGCGGGTCTTTTTCGCCAAATAAGACGTTTTTTAGGGAATCTTTAAAAAAATCTTTTACCAAATCCTTCGCGCCGTCTACTGCCAACTCTTCTAAGATGGGTTTGACGAGAATGCCAACTCCCTGCGCCACTCCCCAGATCACAAGCCACTCGCTCATAAAGCTAGCCCGATAATTAATTTATGTTTATAATATAGCAATTATCAAGGATTGATGAAATTATCAAAAACTGTAGGGTAATCTCCCGTGATTGCCCCGATAGGTTAGGGTAGTATCAGTTTTCTATCGCTGGGCTGCGATTAGCCCTGCTCCCGCCTGATTGTTGCCCCCTACTACCACTTAAAAATCGGGAAGAGCATCTAAGTTGCGCTTTTTTACAGGGATTTACGGGAGTTCGACTCGACTATAACGAGCGATCGACAATTAGGTCCTTCCTTCTTGGTAGCGCTCTCAAAAGAGTAAAATTTTTATATTTTTTTGTCGTTCGATTGTGTTATACTCTAATAATGGGATTGTGAGCAAATTAATATTAACACACAGATTCCTATTATTTAATAATACCTGGTTCAGGGCAAAAAGTAAAGTAGTTGACTCCAAAAAAAACAAAAAATTTTTGAGATATCATTAAGAAAAGTAAAGCGTAAAATTGGTAAGTTGGCGATAAAAAGGTACAGACAATTATGACATACGACTACGACTTGTTTGTGATAGGTGCGGGTTCCGGCGGATTGGCGAGTTCCAAGCGAGCAGCATCCTACGGCGCAAAAGTGGCGATCGCCGAAAATGACTTAGTAGGCGGAACCTGCGTAATTCGCGGCTGTGTCCCCAAAAAACTCATGGTGTACGCCTCAACATTTTCGCACCTTTATGAAGATGCGGTGGGCTACGGTTGGAGTCCAGTAGAAAGCAGCTTTGATTGGGAAAAACTTGTCACCACCGTAGATGCAGAAGTGCGGCGGCTGAGCAAACTGCACATCAGCTTCCTCGAAAAAGCCGGAGTCGAATTAATCTCAGGATACGCCAAATTTATTGATCCCCACACCGTCGAAGTTGGTGACAAGAAATTTACCGCAGCCAAAATCTTAATTGCAGTCGGCGGAGAAGCGCAAAGAGTCCCAATTGTCGGCATCGAACACGCGATTACCTCTCGCGAAATATTCCTCCTAAAAGAGCAGCCAAAACGGCTGGCAATTTGGGGCGGCGGCTACATCGGCGTCGAATTTGCTTGCATTATGAACGGATTGGGGAGCCAAGTAACTCAAATCATCCGCCGCGACTTAATTTTGAACGAATTTGACACAGAAATTCGCACCAACGTGCAAGAAGGAATGATTAAGCACGGAATAAACATTTTGACAGAAAGCTCAATCAACCACATTGAGAAAACCCCAGAAGGCTTAAAATTAACTCTGTCGGGGACATCCGAAGGAACGCTAATAGTAGACGCGCTGTTGTGCGCTACCGGGCGTCAGCCTAATTTAGAAAAATTGGGTTTAGAAAATGCGGGAGTAGAAACAGATAAAGGTGCGATCGCAGTTACCAAAGACAGCCGCACCAGTCAGCCGCACATTTTTGCAGTCGGAGATTGCACCAACCGCATCAATTTAACGCCAATTGCGATCGCCGAAGGACGCGCTTTTGCAGATACTGAATTTGGCAACAATCCGAGAGCAATCACTCACGAAAATGTCCCGTCAGCGGTATTTTCCCAGCCGGAAGCTGCTACAGTCGGCTTAAACGAAGTGCAGGCTAGAGCAAAGTTTCCCGACTCAATTAAGTGCTATACAGCCAAGTTTCGACCGATGTTTCACGCTTTGACAGGTGCAGACGAGAAAACTTTTGTTAAGTTAATTGTTGAGACTAATACTGACAGAGTTTTGGGCGTGCACATGGTGGGGAAAGACGCGGGCGAGATTATTCAAGGAATGGCGATCGCTGTTAATATGGGAGCTACGAAGAAAGACTTCGACGCGACTATTGGCATTCACCCATCGACTGCTGAAGAGTTTGTTACTTTGCGGTAAAGCGGGGGAAGCAGCCAGGGGTTTAAACCCCTGGCTAATAGCTAAAGTCGCTTTTAACCGACTGAATATCATTGTTTTGATGTTTTGTATAGCAGATTAATGAGTGATTCAACCAAACACAACAAAATTTTAGCATTCTATCTCGGTCAGCAGCCTGATTCACAAGGTCGGGCGATAGAGCATATTTGGTCGTGGGATTACCAGAAGCTGGAATCTGTGCACAATTACATTCAATGGCTGTTTCCGCTGAGGGAAAAGAGTCGCTTTAATTCCACTGCTCCTACTTTAAATGATGAGGTGATTCAAGCTTTTAGAACAAGTGAAGAGTTGACAAATCGCTTACTCCATTCGTTCAAAGTCATGCTGGCGTTTTACGGATTGGAATGCCACGAAGGGGACAACGCAGAAATTGTAATTGCCAAATCCGCCGAATATTTCTCAAGAAAAAGAGAGTGGATTGAAAAAATTAATCACAATTACTTGCGGCTGAGTAGGATTCTTACAAGTTTGACCGAGTTGGGATTGAAAAATTACGCTTTAGCTCTTTTCAAGTGTTTAGATGAGATTTATAATGAAGACAAAGAAAGTATTGGTTTAGAAACTTATACTTATTGGAAAAAAGCTGTAAATAGTTAGAATTTATATTGGGGACTTGCCGCCATAGCCAACCATACGCCCCACAAAAAAATTAAATTTTTGTAGAACGGGCCGGAGAACTTGTTCAGACCCACGACCCACAATCTGCTGTATTGGTTTTGGAAGAGGCCGGAAAGCCTGTTACTGACCTTGGTGCAGCTTTCCGCCCCAGACGGATTAATGCTCAAAATAATATTTTAAATAATTTGAACCTTTTTTAGAGCTGTCCTGTCTAAACACTTCAGATAACGAACTGGTGAGGGAGACTTCACAGGTGTTAGGTGTGCCAGCCAATGTTTTAACCGATGACTGTTCCGACTCCGACTTAGTTGCTGAGTGTCTAAAGGGCGATCGCACTTGCTTTCGCTACCTTTACAAACGCTACCAACACAAAGTCAGGTCAACCCTTTACCAACTCTGCGGCCCGTCACTTCTTGACGATTTAGCACAAGAAGTATTTCTGCGAGTGTGGAAAGGATTGCCCAAACTCAAGCACCAGGAAAACTTTTCTACTTGGCTTTATCGAATCACTTGGAATGTGGCTTCCGACCAAAGACAAGCATTTGCTAAACAGCATTCTTTTGACTCCCAACTCAAAAATCAAGAAACAATGGATCGGGTTATTGTCAAAGATAACACATCGGACTTGATGCAGTTGCACTATCAAGATTTAGTGCAGCGGGGACTGGATCAATTGAGCTTTGAACACCGCAGCGTTTTGGTGCTGCACGACTTAGAAGACATCCCGCAAAAAGAAGTAGCCCAAATTTTGGGACTGCCTGCAGGAACCGTCAAATCTCGCGTGTTTTATGCCCGAAATGCTGTGCGGCAATTTTTGCAAAAAGAAGGTGTCAGCGAGCTATGAATAATCCAAGCAGCGACCAAGAGTTAGTTAATTTCTTGAAGCGACATCGCCCCAATATTCCTGAAGCTGTACCAGATTTAGAGCAAAAAATTCTAGCAGCCATCGAAAGTAATCAGGCGAGTGTTTTCCATGAAACCCACCGCCAAAAAACGCGAGCCAGTGCCTCAGCTAAGTCTGATGACAGGTTAAAAATATCCTCTGTTTCTAAGTGGGCTTTATCGTCGGCGATTGCTGCTACCCTGCTAGTTTTTTGGTCGGGCTACCGTCCGTTTGAGACTGCACAATTGCCAGATAAGGAAACAGCTCAGTTAGAAGCATTTTTAGTTACTAACTGGGAGGGCGTACTGCATGATTCTCCCCAAGAAAATATGACCGATCGCTCACAAACAGACTGGTTGACTTTCAGCCAGGGTGCTGACAGTGAACCGCCAACAAATAAGTAATATCAAAGAGGCAATCTTCATGTCAATTCGTCGTATTTCTGCCCTAGCCGTTTTAATGCTGACTCTCGGTAGCACAGCAGCAGCAATAGCAGTTCCTAATCCCCTAGAACCCCAAACACTTGCACAAAATCAGCGTCCCAATCGACCAGGTGGCAGGGAAGGTGGGATGTTCGAGAAACTTAATTTAAGCGCAGACCAAAAGCAGCAAATGCAGGCAGTTCGCGATCGCTACAAAGACCAAGTTTCCCAGCGGATGCAAGCAGTCCGCCAAGCCAGACAAGAATTGGACACGATGATGTCCGGCACAGCAAATGCCAGCGAAATCCGTGAAAAACACCGTCAAATAATGGGATTGAGACAGCAGTTTGAAGAGGTGCAATTTGAAATTACACTCGCAATGCGAGAAGTGCTCACTGCCGAACAGCGCAGCCAATTAGCTCAAATGATGCAGCAGCGCCGGCAAAATGCTAAAAACCGGATGCAAAACGGTCAAAAACCGCAGTAATTGACGAGTAGTTTTGAGTGAATCGCAGGGTGCTTACGCACTCTGCGATTTATTAGTTCAAGCTCCCAGATTGGAAGCATCTCAATGAAAGCAGCTAAGCTAGAAAGTGGAGTTTTGAGGCAGGAGGCAGAAGGAAACAGGAAGAAGAAAGAAGAAAGAAGTCATAAGAAGTGTTTTTACAAATATGAGATGCTCTCCCAGATTCATGGAGTAAATCTAAAATCTAAAATCTAAAACCTAAAATCGAATGACCCCTCTAGCTGGGGCGAAACGTTAGCTTTCATGCTGGTTCCGTCGCCGAATGTAAAGGTGTGGGTTGAGATTTTCCCCTCCAGCATGATATCATCAGGCTGCTATATTTGGTTTGTTAATTTAGACGGGCTTTTAATATAGAATTTACTAAATGAACTGCCGAGAAGGCAGAAACTACAGAGGTGAGAGAAAGATCCAATTAGAAATTTATTGATATGAGTACAATTTTCTATTAAACCGGAGCTATTGAGATGAGATTGTTAAAATCCTGGCGTTTATTTTTATTAAGTCTAGTTTTTGGGATGGCTGTAATTTTATCAAATTGCGGCACGCCCTCAAACACGGTTAGCAATAATTCTCCAACTCCGACAACTCCTGCTGCGGTTCCGGCTGGGGCTTTAGTTTACGGTGCGGGCGGGCAGCCGGTCAATCTGGAACCGGGAAATATTACTGATGGCAATTCGGTGATTGTTATCGACCAAATTTACAATCGTTTGACTGATTTTAAACCGGGAACTGTGGAACCTGAGCCGAGTCTCGCTACTGAATGGTCAAGTTCTAAAGATGGCAAAACTTGGACTTTTAAGTTGCGATCGGGGGTAAAGTTTCACGACGGTACGGATTTTGACGCGGAATCTGTAAAGTTTAATGTGGAGCGCTGGTGGGATGCGAAAAATCCTAACGGTTATCGAGAATCTGGCAAAACTTATCCAATTTGGAAGAATTTTTTTGGTGGTTTTAAGGGAGATAAAAATTCCCTGGTAAAAGATGTGGCAGTTGTTGATAAGTTTACAATTAAGTTTGTTTTAAATCAACCTTTTGCTGCTTTTCCCTCGGCGATTGGGTCTGGTTATTTCGGGATGGCGAGTCCGGCGGCGGTGAAAAAAGCGGGTGCTAACTACGGCACTCCGGGGTCGCTGGCGGTGGGTACGGGGCCTTTTGTGTTTAAGGAATGGCGATCGGGCGATCGCATTGTTTTAGAGAAAAATCCTAATTATTGGAAAACTGGGACGCCAAAAGTCAATCAATTGGTAATTCGTTTTGTTGACGATCCGGCGGCGAGACTGGCTCAGTTGCGAGCTGGTCAACTTGATTTTACTGTGGATTTAACGCCGGATCAACTGAAAGAGGTTGAGGGAGATGCTAATTTAGAAGCTGTTGTGCGACCTTCTTTTAATGTCGGTTATTTAGCGTTAAATCCGAGTTACGAACCTTTGTCAAAACCCGAAGTCAGGCGGGCGATCGCCCAAACAATTAACAAGCCAGCAATAGTGCAAGCTTTCTGGGGAGAACTCGGAAAACATGATTCGCAATTTATCCCGCCTGCGCTGAATTGGGCGGCGTCCGATAGAGTTAAAGATTATGAATTTAACCCGCAGCAAGCTAAAGCAATTCTCGCAAAAGCCGGTTATCCGAACGGTTTTGATTTGGATTTGTGGTATATGCCCGTCAGCCGTCCCTATTTTCCCACGCCGAAGCCGATTGCTGAGGCTTTGGCGGCGGATTTGAGCGCGATCGGGATTCGGGTAAAATTGCTGACAAAGGATTGGTCTGCTTATTTAGCCGATCGGCTCAAACCTCCCGGCTTTCAAGCTTTTATGATGGGTTGGACTGGAGATTATGGCGATCCAGACAATTTTTATTATCCTCACTTCGGACCTGGTTCCACGGGGGATTTGGGAAATTGGAAAAATCCTAAAGTTCTGGAACTTTTGGAACAGGGGAGAGCGAGTGGCGATAAAGCAGCTAGGGCGAAAATTTATGCGCAAGTTAGCGAGATTTTGCACGAGGAAGCTGTGCGTTTGCCGATCGTACATTCGCAGCCGCTTTTAGGGAAACGCAAGAATATTCAAGGTTGGATTCCGAGTCCTTTGGGTTCTGAGTCTTTTGAGGAAGTGAGCAAAAATTGAGAGTTTAGATCGAGACACCTCTCCGGGGTTATCATACTTTACATGAATTTACCTTAACAAACGGTATGGAGAGCAATCAGCAACCTGCAAATCATCAGCCACAAATTATTTTGATTACCGGGAACATGGCTGCCGGAAAATCAAGTGTGGCCCAATCACTTGCCGAACGGTTGCCCAAAAGTGTCCACCTTCGCGGCGATATCTTTCGTCGCATGATTGTGAATGGACAGGCGGAAATGACGTTAAATTTGTCAGCAGAGGCATATCAGCAGCTTCAACTGCGGTATAACCTGGCAGCAATGGCAGCGCGACACTACCTCCAGGCTGGTTTTACGGTCGTTTATCAAGACATCATCATTGGTTCGGCACTGGCTGAGGTACTTGCCACTTTCCACGATGTGCCGTTGTCCGCGATCGTTCTGTGTCCCAATGCAGAAGTTGTAGCGGCACGGGATGTAGCAAGAACGAAAACCGGATATGCCAACGAAACAATGGTTTATGCCTTCGATCGCATTCTCCGTACCGAAACTCCTCGCCTTGGCTACTGGCTGGATTCAACCCATCTAACGGTAGAAGAAACGGTCGATCGGATTTTGGCAAACTTGCAAAGTGAATGAGATCAACTGATGTTTCAATATATTGTTAAACGTTTGCTGGGACTATTGCCAGTCCTTTTCGGAATCACTCTGCTAGTATTTATATTTTTGCATTTGATACCGGGAGACCCAGCTACAGTGCTTTTGGGAGAACGGGGAACTCCCGAACAGGTGGAAATTTTGAGAGCAAAATTAGGTTTAAATCAGCCTTTACCTTTGCAATATTTGGCTTTTTTATGGAGTTTACTTCGCTTTGACTTGGGAAATAGTATTATTAGCGGTATTCCCATAATTGATGAAATTACAAGTCGCTGGCCTGCTACTTTTGAACTGTCTGTGGTGGCGATGTTGGTGGCACTTTTAATCGGAATTCCGGCGGGAATTGTGGCGGCGGTTCGGAAAAATAGCTGGCTAGACAATCTCGCGATGAGCGGTTCCTTAATTGGCGTATCTTTGCCGGTGTATTGGTTGGGATTGATGTTGATTTATTTGTTTGCTGTTTATTTGAAATGGCTGCCCCCTAGCGGGCGGATTAGTGTAGATTTGGGGTTTGGTTTTAAGTCGATTACGGGTGTTTATATTTTGGATTCTTTGCTGAGGTGGGATTTCGTTGCTTTGCGAGATGCGATCGCCCATTTAATCCTGCCAGCTTTGACTTTAGGAACTATTCCTCTGGCTATTATAGCTCGCATCACTCGTTCTGCGATGCTGGAAGTGCTTTCTCAAGATTACATCCGCACTGCAAGGGCTAAGGGATTGCCGGAATATTGGGTGATTTTGAAACACGCTTTGAAAAATGCGTTTTTACCGATCGTCACAACTATCGGTTTGCAGTTCGGCACTCTTTTAGGTGGCGCTATTCTGACTGAAACGATTTTCTCGTGGCCGGGAATTGGTTCTTGGATTTATAGCGGTATTCTGACGCGGGATTACCCAATTGTCCAAGGAGGAGTAATTTTTGTGGCTGTGAATTTTGTACTGATTAATCTGGCGGTTGATATTTCCTATGCTTTTTTCGATCCGAGAATTCAGTACCGTTAATGAAAAGGAAATCAGACACGAAATGCTTGTTTAACATCCGGCCGCAGCAGGTAGTAAATGCTAGCCACTGCAAAACCCAGAGTTAAAAAATTGACTGCTGTACCGCCGCTGCCCAACATTTTGACAATTTGCGTGAGGGTGGCAAGGATATGGACAATTAACGTTCCCGTCCATGCCCAATTTTTGAGTTGAAACAAACCCCAAGTTAAGAGTAAGGAGAGGAGGCCTAAAATAAAACTTATCGCAGCAAAAATTGCAATGAAACCACCGATTACCGTGCCAACTTTTGCCCCGCCGAAAGCCGCACCAAGACCGCCAAAAATGCCAGCAAAAAGTAAGATGAACAAGCCGTCAAGGAGGCTGAAGACGCCGCTAATTAGCTGCAATATTGCCAAAACAGTAACGCTTTGAGGACGATTCATTGTTTTTTTTGTCCATTTTTAACGAATTTGAAAAATATTTTAACCTGTTGTGGACACAGGGCGGATATGTATTCAGGACTTACGCACCGCTATCCGTGAAACTGGGTTTATGAGAATTAAGTGTGTCCATACTGTATCGTTACGAGCTTAGGACTGGCAGATCCCGCTGCGATCGCTATCACGAGTCCGCAATTACCTAGTGACGGTCGATCGCCCGCTGCCAGATCGGCTTTTCTTGCTGGTGAGGAGCGCGCTCCTAGATCCCAAAAATGATATTTTTGCTAAAATATATTTTTTTTTGCAGCAACCGGAAGCGATTCTGTTTGATCCCACCTCTTTAGGCTGAAAAAACTTAACATTTTTTAATAACTTGCAAAGATTAGCTATAATTGTTTACAGGTGCTGGTTGGGGAACTTTTTTAAATTCACCCGATCGGATGAGTCTGAAAGACGATGCCAAGCATCAGCAAAAATTTTACCTTTAAGGTAATCCTGAGATTAAATTAGGTGAGTCGGTATGATCGTTAGCCCTAAAAAGGAAACTGCTCAGGTCAAAGTGGAAGATTCTCAGACTCTAGACACCAAGGCCGCAGAGACCAAAATTGCAGATAATAAAACCGCCCAAAAGCAGTCTCCGAAGAAACCCGCGCGCAAACCGCAGCGGTGGGCGATTGGGTTGGTTGCAGCCGGGTTGCTAGCTGTACCGACCACTATATATGTAGCAAAAAGTCGATCGCAGCCCAAAGTAGATGCGATCGCCACTATGACAGTGCCGGTGGAAGCGCAAGACCTCACGGTGCGGATCACGTCCAGCGGGACGGTGCAGCCCGTACAGCGCGTGAATCTCAGCCCCAAAGGCTCCGGCAGGATCGCAGAATTATTTGTCGAACAGGGCGATAAAGTCGAAGCAGGACAAATCGTTGCTCGCATGGAAAGCCGCGATGTAGAAGCTCAACTAGCTCAAGCTAAAGCCCGCGAAGCCAGCGTGCGAGCCAAACTCGCAAAAATCGAAGCCGGGAATCGATCGGAAGACATCGCCAGCGCCCGAGCGCGCTTAGATCAAGCCCAGGCCAGTCTCGCGCAAGCCCAAGCCGGCAGCCGCGTTGAAGAAGTTGCAGGAGCCAGAGCCCGCTTGCAGCAAACTCAAGCTGGCTTGCAGCGACTGCGAGCCGGCAGCCGCGTTGAAGAAGTCAGCCAAGCGCGAGCTCGTTTAGCCCAAGCTCAAGCTCGTTTAGCAGACGCTCAAACCGGCAGTGTCAAACAAGAAATTGCCCAAGCACAAACGCAAATTGACTCGAGTAAAGCCCAAGCCGAACTAACCGCTCAACGGGTGGAACGCAATCGGCCGCTAGTGGAAGAAGGTGCTCTTGCTAAAGATAAACTGGATGAATTAATTAAAGAAAATCGTACAGCCCAAGCTAAATTAATAGAATCTCAAAGACGCCTGCAACAACTGCAAGAAAATCGGCTGTCGCAAATTCAGCAACTGCAAGCTGCTGTGCAAGTCGAGCAGCAAGCCTTGAACCAATTGCAAAACGGCACGCGATCGGAAGAAATTGCCAAAGCCGAAGCAGAAGTTGCCGAAGCTAAAAGCAAATTAGCGCAAGTAGAAAACGGCAACCGTCCAGAAGAAATCGCCAAAGCCGAAGCAGCAGTTGCTGAAGCAAAAAGCCAATTGGCAGCACAAGAAAATGGTTCTCGCCCGGAAGAAATAGCTCAAGCTCAAGCTGAATTAGAGGAAGCTCAAGCTCAAGTCCGCTTTCAAGAAGTGCAGTTAGAAGATACGAAAGTTCGCGCTCCTTTTGCTGGAATTATTACCCAAAGATACGCCATCCAAGGAGCTTTTGTAACTCCGGCAACTTCGGCCTCGGAAGCTACTTCGGCAACTTCGACATCGATTGTCGCTTTGGCTAGAGATGTGGAAGTTTTGGCGAAAGTCCCGGAGGCTGATATCAGTCAAATTAAACCCGGTCAAGAAGTTGAAATAGTCGCCGATGCTTATCCAGATAAAGTGTTTAAAGGCCGCGTTAAGTTAATTGCGCCGGAAGCAGTTAAGGAACGGGATGTGACGCTATTTCAAGTGCGAGTTGCCATTGATACGGGCAAAGAGTCGCTGCAATCGGGGATGAATGTAGATTTGAGATTTGTCGGTCAAAAGCTGAGCAATGCTTTAGTTGTGCCTACGGTGGCAATTGTCACTAATAAAGGTCAAACGGGTGTGCTAGTTCCTGATGAGAAACAACAGCCGAAGTTTAAACCTGTTACCGTTGGCTCGACTATTGGCAACAAGATTCAGATTTTAGAGGGTGCAAAAGCGGGCGATCGCGTTTTTACCGAACTTCCTCAAGGTAAAAAGCTGGAGGATATTATCAAGAATCAGAAATAGGGCATGGGGCATGGGGCATGGGGCATGGGGCATAGGGCATGGGGCATAGGGCATGGGGGATTATTTATATCGAGCGCTCTAGGGTGTTTTCCAACCCCGATATGCCCCCTAAAACCCCTTAATAAGGGGGGGACAAGAGTATTCAAAGTCCCCCTTATTAAGGGGGATTTAGGGGGATCGAGACTCGACTACAAGCGAGATTTATTATGGGTTTAAATATTAAGTTGACACCAATAATCCCAATTCCCTAATCTAAAATCTAAAATCCCAAATCTAAAATCGAATTATGGATATTGTTGAAAGCGTCAAAATGGCCGTCACAACTTTGATGGCAAACAAGCTTCGCAGCACCTTGACGATGTTAGGAATTATCATAGGCAATGCTTCTGTCATTTCGATGATCGGTATCGGAGAAGGAGCTCAAACATTTATCGAGGGACAAGTTAACTCTCTGGGTTCAAACTTGCTATTTATTATTCCCGGCAGTCCTGAAGCGCAAAGCCGGCCGGTGATTCCGCCCCAGACTTTAGTAGTGGAAGATGCAGAGGCGATCGCATCTCAAGTTCCTTCTGTCCAAGAAGTCGCACCAACTCTCAATGACAGTCAAATCGTTACTTACCGCAATAAAAATGTCTCATCTTCCATTGTCGGAACTACCCCAGAATTTCTGACCGTCAGAAGCTTTGATGTGGGTCAAGGTCGTTTTTTAAACAAATTAGATTTAGAAAGACAAGAAAATGTGGTTGCTTTAGGATCGGAAGCAGCCGAACAATTATTTGGCAATACACAGCCAGTTGGTCAATACATTCGCATCAAAAACTCGACCTTTCAAGTGATTGGAGTCATGCAGGCAAAAGGTTCCAGCTTTGGCGACAATCAAGATATGAATGTTTATTTACCGCTGACAACAATGGCAAACCGGATCGTAGGTCGCTCATCTCCCTACGGTACAAAAGTAACATTTATTTCGGTCGCTATTAAAGATGAAACTATGATGCCAGCGGCCCAATTTCAAATAGAAAATCTGCTCAGATTGCGTCATAAAATCACTAAAGAGGATGATTTTACTGTCCGAAATCAGAAAGATTTGATGAATACTTTGGGAAGTATTACTGGTGCTTTGACGTTGATGTTGGCTTTTGTGGCAGCAATTTCGCTGTTTGTCGGTGGCATCGGAATTATGAATATCATGCTGGTTTCTGTTACCGAACGCACGAAGGAAATTGGGCTGAGAAAGGCGATCGGAGCTTCTCAGCAAGATATCTTAATTCAGTTTATGATCGAGTCTGTGATTTTGTCGGCGGCAGGCGGGGCGATCGGCACTGGATTCGGTATCGGCGGCGTGCTTTTAGTAGGTGCTTTTACTCCTCTGCAAGCTAGCGTTTCCCCAGTGGCGATCGCACTTGCAGTCGGTGTTTCCGGCAGCATCGGCTTATTTTTCGGCATCGTACCTGCAAAACAAGCTGCTAAATTAGACCCGATTGTGGCATTGAGAAGTGCTTAATCAGTTTGTTGACGGTTGACGGTTGACTGTTGACTGTAGTAATTCATTATTAAGTGTGTCATGGTTTGCTGTGCGTCGCAATCCCAATCACCTGGGATTTGGACGCACAGCAAACCATGACATTGGCCTGTTTTTCTTCTTCCTTCTTGTTCATTTAAAGAAAATATGAATTTTATTGAAAGCGTCAAAATGGCAGGTCAAACACTGCTAGCAAACAAAACTCGCAGCAGTTTAACAATGATTGGCATGATTGTCGGCAACGCCTCAGTAATTGCCATGATTGGAATTGGAGAAGGAGCTCAAAAATTTGTAGCAGGACAAGTTCAATCCCTGGGTACAAACGTATTAATCGTGAGGCCGGGAGTACCGAACGCTAGGCGAAGTACCATCTCAAGTGCGCCTCAAACTCTCGTACTGCCAGACGCAAAGGCGATCGCAACTCAAGTCCCATCCGTTCAAGGCGTGTCAGCAGAACTTAACAGTTCAGAGATTGTTCGCTACAGCAACAAAAATGTTTCGGCCCTAATTTTTGGTACGATTCCAGAATTTTTAGAAGTCAGAAGCTTTGAAATGGCAAAAGGGCGGTTTCTGACCGAACTAGATGTTAAGCAAAGTAATCAAGTTGTAGTTCTCGGTTCAGAATTAGCGGAGAAACTTTTTGGCAATACAAATCCCTTGGGCGAACAGGTGCGTATCCAAAATGTCAGCCTCAAAGTAATTGGAGTATTGGCGCCCAAAGGCACATCTTTTGGTACGAATTTTGATAATTCCGCCGCTGTGCCGATCGCCACAATGGCAAACCGCATTGTCGGGCGGAAATCTCCCTACGGTTTAGCTGTCACGTCGATGTATATTTCTATTAAAGATGAATCGCAAATGGATGCGGCGCAATTTCAGGTGGAAAACCTGCTGAGACTGCGGCACAAAATTACTACCGAAGATGACTTTACTGTCAGAAATCAGAAGGATTTAATGGCAAGAATGGGGGCCATTTCCGGCGCTTTGACTCTGATGTTAACTGCTGTTGCCAGCATTTCCCTATTAGTCGGTGGCATTGGCATTATGAACATTATGCTGGTATCCGTTAGCGAACGCACTCAGGAAATTGGACTCAGAAAGGCGATCGGCGCATCTCAACAAGATATCTTATTTCAATTTATTGTCGAAGCTGTGATTTTATCCGCTGCCGGAGGGATAGTCGGTACTTGCGTAGGTGTCGGTGGTATCTTGCTTGTAGGTAATTTCACGCCCTTGCAAGCTGGAATATCACCCGTGGCGATCGCCCTTGCTGTCAGCGTATCCGGTGCAGTCGGCCTGTTCTTCGGCGTTGTCCCCGCCCGCCAAGCCGCCAAACTCGACCCGATCGCAGCTTTGAGGAGTGCTTAATAAATATATACTTAGTCGGTTACACAATCCGCGCCTTTTATGCTGGTAAAAAGTATCTTGCTCTAAATATAAAAAAAAACTGTTTTTTTGTGAAAAATTAGCAACCTTGCAGTATCTTAGTCAGTTTTAATGTCTGTATATTTACGCATATTCAAAGCGCAAAAATTCATAAAAAGCCCGTTAAATATTAAATAAAGCTTGGTTGTGGCGTTTACGTCTCAACCAGAAAGTTTAATATTATTAAATAAGGGGTAAACACACCTAAGCATCTACAGATGGTACGAACCTTTGCGCTTTAATCAAAATATCCAATAAATAAACATGGCATCCCTCACCCCTAGTCCTAAATTTGACTATCTTGAAGGAACCACCCAACCAGACAGATTTAACGCCTTCGAGGGCAACGACATAATTTATGCCAACAGCGGAGACGACTATCTCGAAGGCGATGCAGGTAAAGACAAAATCTGCGGCGACCAAGGCAACGATACGATTGTTGGTGGTGCAGACGACGACATCCTCTGGGGGGGCAAAAGCAGCGACCTAATTAGTGGCGATTCCGGCAACGATCTCATCTATGCGGGCGCAGGTAGCGATACCGTGAGCGCCGGCACAGGCGATGATATCTTTGCCATTGCTAAAGGCAGCGGTGGCCCAACTGTAGCTACAGCCGACTACATCGCCGACTTCGGCAACGGCAATGACAAAATTCGATTGCTAGACGGCCTCACCTTTGAAGATTTAAACATCCAACAAGGCACCGGCGTCAACAGCAACAGCACCGTAATTCAAGACAAACTCACGGGCGAGTATTTAGTAGTATTGGCGGGAGTCAACAGCAACACAATCAACCGCGACCAATTCACAAATCAGCTATCGGGAAACCCTGTCATTGAGTGGAACGGAGTCATTCTGAATGCAGTGCGAACAGCCAGTACCGCGCCTCCCCTCGCCTCCCGCAACATGGCAATGGTTCACGCAGCCATTTACGATGCTGTTAACTCGATCAGCAAAAAATACACCCCTTACCTCGTGGAAATAGACCCACCCGCAGGTACATCAGCAGAAGCGGCGACAGCAGCCGCAGCCCACCGCACCCTAGTCAGCCTCTACCCAGCGCAAGCAGCCACATTCAACGAAGTATACGCATCGTCTTTAGCTAAAATTACCGACGGCAAAGCCAAACAAGACGGGATTGCCCTCGGACAGCAAGTTGCCGACCAAATTATCAGTTCGCGCAGTACAGACGGCATCACCAAAGTAGTGGAGTACATCCCCTCAACTAACCTTGGCAGTTGGGCGCCGACTCCCCCCGCCCTTGCCCCGGCGCTGGCGCCACACTGGGCCAAAGTTACTCCCTTTGCCATGACTAGCGGTTCTCAGTTCCGCCCGCCCGGCCCGCCCGCCCTTGACAGCGCCAAGTACGCAGAGGAACTTAACTATGTCAAAGAAATCGGCAAAAGTGACAGCCTCACGCGCACCCCAGACCAAACAGCGATCGCCAAATTCTGGGCCAACGGCGCTGGGACGTTTACGCCTCCGGGTCACTGGAACCAAATCGCCGAAGAAACTGCAAATCTCACCGGCACATCCCTCGAAGATAGCGCCCGCTTGTTCGCCCTGCTAAATTTTGCCCTCGCCGATGCAGCTATTAGCTGCTGGGATGCTAAGTACCAATACAATTTATGGCGGCCGGTGACAGCTATCCGCCAAGCTGACACGGACAACAACGCCAACACGACAGCCGACGCCGAGTGGACGCCGCTGCTAACTACTCCGCCCTTCCCTGAGTACACATCAGGCCACAGTACATTCAGCGGTGCAGCCGATGCCGTTATGAGTTCTGTATTTGGTTCGGATTACGGCTTTGGAGATCGGGGAGACAGGAGTGTCAACAGTTTGCAAACCTACGAGAACTTCAGGGAAGCGGCCGATGAATCGGGCATGAGTCGCCTTTACGGAGGCATTCATTTCATGAGTGCTAATGTAAACGGCTTGAGTGCGGGTAGAAATGTGGGGAACTATGTTGTCCAGAATTTCTTAAAGGCTTAGGAAAGCTTTTTTGTGGGGTGGGGGCGGGTTTACGAGATTGCTGAGATGTTGTACCCTTTTCAATAATCTTTTTATGAACAGGCAAGATGCCTGTTCCACAAGAAATCAACTCTTTGTGGAACAGGCATCTTGCCTGTTGCTAATTATTCGAGCAATTCTACAGTACCGAGATACCCATCTACTCGGACTTTTTGACCGTCTCGCAAGCGAGTTGTAGCTTCAGCAATATTCATGACTGCGGGAATTTTGTACTCGCGAGCGATAATTGCTCCGTGAGATAATTGGCCGCCAACTTCGGCGATAATTGCTGTTGCTCCTAATAGCAGCGGTGCCCAACCTGCATCGGTGTAAGGAACTACTGCGATCGCATTTTCTCCTAAATCCGTGCTGGCGGTGCGGCAAATCTTGACAAAGCCTTCGACACGACCAATACTTGCTGGAATTCCCTGGATGATATTAGTTTCCGATGTTGCAAGTTCGATCGCCCTTGTCTGAGAATTTGGCAGCAAATTGCCGTAGACAACAGGGGGAATCGGGCGATCGCGATCGGCTAGCAGGCGATCGCGCCTTTCCCTAATTGTCTCCTGAAAAGAAACACTCGCGCCGCTGCGAATCCACTGCTGAATTTCGCCAAATTCCAGATAAAAAATATCCCCGCTTTCCTGAAACACCTGCATTGCCAATCCGCAAGCTTCAATCTCCAAAAAAGTCCAGCGCAGGTGAGCCAACAACCGCGCGTAAATTTCGCTAATTTCGTTTTTGACAAGCGCTCTTTCTTGACATTTATCTAATCGCCACTTCTGCGAAAAAGTCAAGCTTTGTTTCCGCTTTTCGACTAAATTAATTTCGGCTTTTTGAGCCATACTTAGTAGCAGTTTTTGGTAAACTTCCGGTTGTTCTCGCCAAGTAGGAACAGCGATATCCGTTCCCACCTCGCTCAAATATCCGTAAGTATCAAGCCACTTTTTAAATTCTGCTTGTAAAGCCGGACTTTCGGCAAATATCTGTGCTAAATGTGCGACTGCAACAGTTTCGTCAGGCTGGGAAACAGCAGCTTGTCGCAATTTATGAGCCAACTGCTGTAAAGCTCGCACCGAAGCAATTTCAGGAGCGCTGTCATTAGCCAGCCAGTCATCATCAACGCGAAAAATTGCCTTGCGAATAGCCAGCCCGATCGGCCCTAATATATTGTAGTAAGTAATCGGTTTCAGCCACTCCTGAATTTGCTCCGCTCTCTCCAACAATTCCGTTAAATCCGTTGCCGAACTTCCCTCTTTTTTCTCCAGGCTTTGGAGTGCGGGGAGGAAAATAGAAGTACGATCGCCCTTAAATTCTGCATTGAGCGCCCTCTCCCGCTGCACCAGACGCCACAAACCAGGCAAATTCGGCAAAATCTTCCCCAAAGGCGGCTTGCCCATCTTTTGCCCTCTGAGCAAAAATTCCAAACCCTGCTCCGGCAATCCCATCATCCGAAAAATTTCGCCCAACAAAGTCGCATTAAAATAGGCGTGAGAACCCAGCAAAGTTGCCGTTTCATTAAAGTTTAAGCCGATCGCGCGATCGCCCAAAACCACCTGAAAAATCTCTCCCCAAACCCCGCAAGTCAGGGGCCGGTTAATCGACCAAGTTAGGGGGCGAATTGCACCGGGAATCACTTCCGCTGCAATAGTGCGCGTCCAAAAAGGCTGCAAATTAGTAATTGGGCGGCTTTGCAAAATCCAAACTTTTTCACCGTCCCAACTCCACTCAATATCCTGCGGGATTCCGTGAAAAAATGCTTCAATTGCTTGGGCTTGTTTCACCAATTCTGCTAAAATCGATTGAGCAATAATTGAATTACTTTGAAGTTCAGTTAATTTTTTTTCTAATGATTCAGCTTGACTAAAATCTATTTCTAAATGAACCGGAGTACATTGTCCGCCGACAACAGCTTCGGCTCCTCCCGGTAAAGCTTCTATAATTACCTGGGAACCACCATCTAAAGGATTGCGACTGAACATGACTCCCGCAAATTCGCTGTCAATATAAGGCTGAATTAATACAGCCATTTGGGTGTCGGGCAATTGTCGCTGTCGGCGGTAAGCCACAGCTTCGGAAGTCCAATAAGACTGGCGACAGCGATTAATTGCATCGAGCAATTCTGCTTCAGTGAAAACAGGGCCAATAGTTTGATATTGTCCGGCGGCGGAACTGGTATCGCCATCTTCTCCCGCAGCAGAAGAACGGACAATTATGCGATTTTGGATTTTGGATTTTAGATTTTGAATGAAAGCATTGGGAATTGACAATTCATCACTATTTCCTCGATGCCCGATGCCCGATGCCCGATGCCCGATGCCCGCTTTTTGTGATAATATCCAACCAGAGGGTACATTAAACCCGGCTCGTTTGAGTTGAGACAATTTAGCTGCTTTATCGCCACAGATTGCAGAATCTAACGAGTCATCAAGAGAAAACAATTGGTCTGATTTAGATAAAGCCATATCATCACCCTGACGAAGACTAATTGTGAAGAGTAAAAAGGCTAATCCTGCTGCTGCTAAAAATTCGGGCATTGATTGTCGCCACACCCAAACCCAGATTGGGGTACACAGACACCCGCAACGGGAAGCAAAGAGTCTCGCCCGATCGCCCTCACCCCACCACCGCTGTGCCAAACCCCACACCAGCAGCCCCCAAAGGCCCGACGATACAGCCACCGGCGGCGAAAATACCAAAAGACCCCAAACCGCGTTGGTCACGCCTCCACCTCGGGCGATCACATATCTGCCCGCAACTAGAGGAATTAACAGGGCGATCGCGATCGCAGGTGCATCCGGGAAGCAAAATCGCCCCGCCAAAACCGGCAAAATACCCCTGGCTATTTCCGCCAACACCGCAGCAATTCCCGCTAATTTCCCCCCGTGAATGAAAGCAGCAGACACGCCCACATTCCCCGTACCCAGGGCCCTCAAATCTCGGCGGCTAAACACTCGCACTGCCCATCCCGTTAGCGGTAAAGCACCCAAGCTGAAACTAGCAGCCAACAGCAATGCTATTGTCCCCAACGGCATAAAACCAGCTCTCCTATTTTCAAGCTCTAAACATTATGACCGCAATTCTGCCAATTTTTCAGCCTTCAGATATATCAACCAAACGTCCTTAGCACTTAAAATAATGTAAAAGTAGAGTAGATAAGGATTTAGCCTAATGATAGATATCAGCTTGACCACTCCCATAGCAGTTGTTGTTGCACCCATCAAGCGAGTAATGATTGAGCTGCTCATGCAGCAGCCAGTGCCGGAATCAAGTGTCAGCTTGACCGCTCCAATAGCAGTTCTTGGTGTTGGCTTTGTTGCTGCAGTTACGATCGGCTCGATCGCCTGGTATAACTCCAAGCGCCCCCCCGGTTGGGAATCCAAAGAACGCCCTGATTTTGTACCCAAAGTTGATAAAGACGATTTGATTGCTGATGTTTCTGAGTCAAAGAAAAAATAGAATAAAGCTGTTTTAGCTCGGAAAAAGCTTTGAGAGGAATAGGAATTACCCTGGCCAATCGATCCGGTAGGGTGCGCCTTGGCGCGCCTTACGCTATGTAGAAAGGCTTTGAGTGAATAGTTTTAATTGACCGAAAGCACTAATGTCAATAAAGGGAGCGCTCATCCCACGATCGATCGCTTTCTTTACATTGATGCAATATATCATTAGATAGATTTAATCATAAAAATTTAGAAGTTGACTACAGCTTTGGAGTTCTCTGGAAATTAAACCTCTTTTGGGGGCTGCGTTTGAGATATCTCACCACCTCTTCGTAAATTTGACTGCTAAGGCGATCGCCCCGCCGACCATTTTCCCGTTTCATGTCATAATTTTATTTTTTGAGGTATTGGCGATCGCTCTAAAGCAATGCGGTGACTGGAGGCTGTGACTTTACTTTTTTTCTAGACCTAATTCCCTCCGCTTCAAAACCAAAAATGTGATGTCATCAAACACTTTTTGATAGCCGATATGTCGCCGCACATCGTCAATCACCGCTGGCTTGATTACTTGTGCCGATAAGTGCCAGTTTTTGCTCAAGACTTCACACATCGGCTCCACGCCATATTGTTTTTTGTGAATGTCTTTTGCTTCGGGAATACCATCGGTATATAGTACGATACCATCTCCTAGCTGAAGCTCAATTGAAATCTGACTGATGAACTCAGCAATCTCATCGTGGAGGGCGATAGGAAAAAGTTTTCCCTCGCAAGCGACACCAATCTGTCGGGAGATATCAGGGCAAAACTTCTGGGTAGTGCCCTAAAGGTAAGGATGGTTGAAATTCCTTGGCAGTCTGGAGTTCATTGATTTACTACCGTGTACAAAGATCCAAGTATCTGCTCAGGACAGGGTTCAAAGTGCTGATTATTTCGTTAATGTCTTGGCTTTGTAGCTGCAAAAGCATTAAAAAAGCCTAGATACTTCAGGTCTGTAAGGTTGGCTCCAAGCTCTGAAAGCCTTACATGAAAAGAGCTATGTCCACCCTTACCTAAATAGGACTACCAACTTCTGATATAGAAAGATTCAATACCACCCTGATGCCCATGATATCTCCCTATTGTAAGAAAAACTCGGTCATTTTATAAAAAGCTTTCCAATAATGTGGGAGCTATCGGGTCTTTTATCCATCATTACAATCCTTCTTTACGCCTAAAAGTGTTGGGTTTTTTTATTTAGCAGTAAAATACTTTTAAGATTTAAGTTTTGTAACGGAACTTTCGTTGGCATCGTCAGCTAATTCACTCCGAACAAATGTCGAGTTTAACACAGTTAGTCGCTGGAGTCGCTCACGAAATTAACAACCCAGTCAGTTTAATTTATGATAAAATAGTTCATGTTGCTCAATATGTTTGAGATTTATTCAACCTGATTGAAACTTACCAAAAATACTGTTGGAAATTCGCCGCCGAAATCCCATAAAATGTAAAATATATTGCTCTGCATCATATCAAAAAAGCATAAAAAACGTAAATCTTGTAGAGCAGGTAGCAGCTCTAAAAGCGTTGATAGGGTTTCAATAAATTATATTATTTATGGAGGGGCTAGTTTCATACAGCCCCTACATAAATTTTGGTTCTGCTAGCTTATTTTTGCAGCGGATTGAGTTTCGTAACGGAACTTTCCTTGGCATCTTCAGCGCTATCTTTGAGGAAACCAGAAGCATCCTTAAACGCTGCGCCTACTCTCTCTAAAATATTGGCATCGGGATCGCTGCGGTCGAATACGGGTTGAGCCTTAGCCGGCTGTCCGTCTGGCGCTTCTAACAGAGTTTTATCTCCGCCGAGTTCGAGGTCGAACTTGTCAGTTTCCATCGGTGCAGAACCAGGATAAAGCAGTTTTGAGGAATTAGATTCAGCGGTAGTCGAGGCCAGGAGACGATCGCCCACGAGCGACAAATCAGCCCGATTCTTTTCTGCTTGAGCAGGCGACTGATTTACTTTAGGATCGGTGGATGTTTTATAATTCGTGTATCCATCACCGCCACCCTTGTGAGGATTATTCATTCCTCCAGCTTGAACGGGAGGATTGTCAGGCCGAGCACCTCGAACATCGCCCGAATTGCAAGCGGTGCTGGTAAACAGCAGGACACCTGCCATAAATACAGTCAAAAATTGACCGATACGCAGTCTTTTAAAAAAAGCAGTTACAGTCTTCACAAAATTTTTCCGATTTTTTACTACCACTTGTTAAGAGTAAAAGTAAACTCCCCATGCCTGCCTCTAACGGCGGTGATATTTTGGTGCGGGTTGCTATCTACTCTTTTATAACTTTAGAGGGATTTCATAAACGGCGGAGTTTTTTCCAAAGCAAAGCATAATGGTAGGGTGCCTCAGTTCCAATAGTTGCTGGAATTGAAGAGCTTTTTTGTTTCTGACACACCCTAGAACCTCCTAATTAGGGAATTGTTCTACTTTCGCTTCAGCTTGCAAAGTCAGCAAACCAGCTTCCACATTTAGCTGCTGAACCCGCAGGGACATTCCCTCAATTTCAAAATTTCGCAAGTTTAAAACTTCACCAGCTTTGTCCGCCAAAGCTTCAGTTAACTCCGGCGAAAATTCCTTGTTTTCAGGATACTCGACATCCTGAAGAGAAATTGCCCAACCGTCCGCTGCGATCTGAGGTTTTGCTGTAAAATAATTTTTTTCTGTTGAGGCAGTTTCCCGCACCAATACCTCAGCATTTAAAGCTATTTTTCCGGCTAGCAATTGGCACTCAATAGTTTTAACGTCTATTGTCTGCTGTTGCCCCTCAACAGTAATTTTTAAGTTTTTCAGTTTCCTGCTGATGTATTCGGAATTAAAAGCGCGGTTGATATCGCTTTCTGTTAAAACTGCGCGCGCGCCACCGAAGGCAGGCCCGTTCAGTTCAATTTTGCCAAACATAGCGGTGAGGGGATTTACAGCAATATCCTTGACGTGGATTTGCAATTCTTCCACGCGCAAATCTTGTTGCATTACCAATCCTTTGCCCTCCACGGCAACGGCCTCTACTGAACCCTGCGCGAGCTGAATCGGATCGGTGTTAACTGTCACAGACAAAGTTTCGGATTCGTCTAATTTGCTAGCAATAGCAATCTCGGCCACTTTGTCGATCGCCTGTTCCCCTAAACTTCTATTTTGTTGAAGCACGCTCAGAATTCCTAATAATCTTGTTTAAAAAATAGTAGTTAATACCTAAGTCATTTACCGTCTTCCTCCCGGCAGGTTTATCGTCTGAAAAAAAACTCAGCCAAAGACAGAGGGTTTTCAGAAAATTACTAAAATTAATCAGGTACTCTTCGGCGCACTCTAGATTGACTCGGTTGCGAAGCGGTGAAAAATCAAAAACTCGGATTTTTGCCAAAAGTCTTTTCGAGAAGTTCGATCGCCCGCTACAATAAGTAAGAGCCGGCACCGCTTTTTGCAATGAATTCAGAATCAACTCTCGCTAGACTACAAGCTACACTTCCCGACGGAAAACTGCCTTCTAGCTACGGGGTATACTTCAAAAACACCCTAGTAGCCCTATGTCACGCCCTAGAAGACCACATTTTGCAAACCAGTGGCGGGGACAAGAGCGAACTCCAACCCTTAGTTTTGGTGACGTTTCAGCAGGGTAAATGGTATTTACAGGAAGCCGATCGCTACCTAGATATTGCTAATGCCTCTCGGCGCGTTGTCATAGGTGCAGTAGCCGACAGCGGTTTCGCTACCCACAAAACCGGGCAATTAGAAAATGTATCTTTAATAAATCTCGATGAGAACGACCCCATAATCCAAGAATGGAATTTAATCATCCTCGCCCCGACATACAAAGCAATGGTGCTTTGTCGCGAACTTTCAGACCAGGAATACTTGCCCGAGGGCAAGCCTGAAGTAGATACAGAACGAAAGTTCTACGGTTTGTGGTCGTTCGACCAGTCTTTGGTGTCGGCTGCTGCGGAAATTTTTATAGAACAGACGCGATATTACAACTCTCCCTTGGCCGACAGTTTGCTGGAAATGTACCACGAAATCCTGGCTACCAAAGGCCCGCCCTTGGCAGACATTAGTGGCGTGGTATCGCGGATAGTCACTTACCTGCAAAGTTCTCAGCAGCAAATGGTAGCAATTAACCGCCAAACCCGCGAGTTGTGGGAATTGGAAGGTCAAGCTTTGCGCGTCAGCCGCAATTTGAACGCTAACAAACTTCAAGCTTTTCTGCGAATGGCCCAGCGCGTGGACGAACGCGATACCTCAAATCCTACAGCGTCTTTGCAGGTGGCGGCTTTGTCGGAAACTTTGGGTCAAATGCTGGATTTGCCGGCTTTGCAGTTGCGGAGGCTGCGGCTGGCTGGATTGCTATTTCGAGTCGGCTTAGTTTCGGCCCCGAATGAGGTGTTCGATCGCACTCCCGATGCTTTTGACGAAGCAACTTTCTCGTTTTGGCGTGATCGCAGTTTCATTGGTTCCCAACTGCTGCAAGCAATGCCGGAATTAGCACCCGTAGCGGAAATTGTCAAGCATAAACTCGAATATTGGGACGGCAGCGGCAGGCCAGAGGGTTTGCGAGCCGAAGCGATACCGATGACTTCGCGGATTTTGGGGTTGGTCGCTTATTTTCAAGAACTGACTCAACCGCGTGGCGATCGTCCGGCTTTGAGTTTGAGCGAAGCTTTGGAAGAGTGCCGCGAACTGTCGGGCACTCGCTTCGATCCGGCTTTGCTGGAAACTCTCAGCAACGTCGTCAGACTGACAGAAATGGGTTTGATGGAGTTACCAACTCGCCCGAGCCAACTGCCTAACGTGTGGTTGGAGGAGGGCGATCGAACGACCTCGGCCGCTCCGGCATTATAAAATAACTCGACTGTTGACTGTTGACTGTTGACTGTTGACTGTTGACTGTTGACTGTTGACTGTTAACCAACAACTGACAACCAACAACTGACAACTGACTAATGACTAATGACCTCGAAGCCATACGCAAAGGCAAAATTTTGATGTTGGTCGGCACTGATTTAGCCGGCAAAGACTTAGCGGGAGCGGATCTCGCGGGTGCTAACTTGTCTCAAGCCAACTTGAGTGGAGCTAATCTCGCCGGCGCTAACTTGCAGCGGGCAGTATTGCGAGCCAACCTCCGCGGCGCTGACTTGAGCGGCGCTGACTTGCGAGGCGCAGATTTTCGCAATGCCGATTTGCGGGGCGCTTCCTTCGCTAACGCTTTAGTCCGCGACGCAAGTTTTGGGGGTGCTTTTTTGACGGCGGCATCCATCGGCAATTTGGATTTGAGCGGTGTCGATTTTCGCGGCGCAGATTTGCGGGGCGCTGCTTTGGCTAGGGCAATTTTGCTTGGTGCCGATTTGAGCCATGCCAATTTGTCCGGCGCTGATTTGTCAGGAGCTGACTTGGAAGAAGCGATCCTGAATGGAGCCGTACTGCGGGGCGCTAACCTGACGGGAGCTAATTTGCTTTGCGCCATGATGGAAAAAACCCTTTGGGATGGAGCTTTGCTCGATCGCGCCTGTCTCCAAGGCACCCCCCTGAGCGTTTAAATTTCAACAATGTTGTTTTGAAGACAGACAAAAAACAAGATCTGCTTATGAGGTGAATAAGCACAAGCGATTTTTACATTTCTTAATATGAGGTTATAATGGCGACTGTAGATGAGCAAACGAATAAATGGTAGCAGCTTTGTTTAGCGGTACATCCTTTCAAGGTCAAAGTGGCGATCGCCTTGTTAGTAAAGTAGCAGGAGCTGCGATCGCAGCCTTATTCAAGCGTTCTGAAAAGGCCGAGGCCAACATCCGAGTCGAACCAGTAGCCAAACTCTTGCAGGGAAGCATCGACGGTTTCGACTTCGTTGGCAAAGGTATGTTGATGTACAACGGCCTTCGCATAGAAGTGATGGAACTCTACCTGCAAGCACTCTCCATTGATTTTGGAGCGATTTTTGCAGGTCAAGTGAAATTGCGGCAGCCTACCCAGGCAAATATGCGAGTAGTCTTAAGTCGATCGGATTTAACCACCTCATTCAATACACCTTTTGTAGTTGAAAAACTCCAGAAGCTGAAGTACCAAGAGCAATCTCTGCACTTTCAAAACACTGAAGTCAGCTTCGGAACTGACAAATCAATTCGGCTTCAGTCCGAAATTACCGTAGGCGATGCCAGCGAACCGGTCAAAATAGATATTACTGCTCAATTGCAAGTAGAAGACAGACGCAAAATCCAATTTGTCAGCGTTACTTACGGCGGTGACGAGCAAGCAGTAGACTTGGGCCAAGCTATAATTGCCCACGTAAATAACTTGCTAGACTTAGACAAATTTGCCTTAGAAGGCACTCAACTGCGAGTAGACCGCTGCCGAGTTCAGAACGACGAGCTGGTTTTCTACGGTTGGGCTGGTATCGAACAGTTCCCCAAAGGCAAGCGCTAAACCTCAGCAGGCTGAGGTTTGCCCAGCCATCTAGTTCGGAAAAAGAGCATTTTTCAGTTAGCAAACAACCCGCACCGGCGGGTTTTGCTTTAGGTTTTAGATGGGAAGAAAAATCTAATATCTAAAATCTCGCATCTAAAGTCGATCGAGGCAAAATCAGCACTGAGGTTGATTCGATCGGACAAATTATTTTGATAGATTTAAATAATAAATTAAACCTCCCTCAAGAATAAAGATGCTCGGATTTTATTTATTTTGTATCTACGTCGCAGTCTTGTCCGTGTTTGCCGGGCCAAGCCACCGCCGGTCTGAGAAATGGTGGGTAGAAATTGTCACCGATTTGCCCCACTGTACCTACTATTTTGGCCCCTTCGACACCGACAAAGAAGCCTCAAGCAATACTCCAGGCTACATCGAAGACTTGGAAAGCGAGGGAGCTAAAAGGGTTAGTATCCGCATCAAACGCTGTCAGCCTTCGGAACTCACGATTTGCGATAGTGAATTTTCAGAGGGTATCGCGGCTTAAGAATTTTGATACTCCAGGGGGCAGAAACCGGGTTTTTTGACGAAAATACTCGGTCTATAGCGAGGGGTATGGGTTAAGCAACGCGGTTTCTGAGCGTCAAGAGTGTGTAAGTTCTGTTTGAATTTTTCATTAACTGAAGCCTCAACAATAATATTAAGCATCGTCTTGTCCTAGTCCTTACCGGGCGGACTTTGTATTTGTAGTGGTGGCTTCAAAGTCGGCATCTTCTCCACCAAAATGCAGAGTTTAGCCAGCATTAACTGCCCAAAATTATCGGGATCAAATCAGCACTGAGGACGAGCCGATCGCTCCCGTTGCCTTGATAAATTGAGAATAGTAAAAACTACTTAAGTATTCCCCGAGGTAAATATGTTTGAAATCTCTATGTTGGGTATGTTTTTCACGGCTTTTTGGGTGCTAGCTCAACCTGCTAGCAGCACTCGACGCGACGAATGGTGGGTAGAAGTGGATACAGATTCGCCCAAGGGTACCTATTACTTTGGGCCCTATGACAGCAGACAGGAAGCTTCTGACAGATCGACCGGCTACATCCGAGATCTGGAGAACAAAGGAGCTAAAAAAATTACCATCAACCTCAAACAAGGTAGTCAACCTACTCAGCTAAGAGCTAGCGAAGAGTCTTGAGAAGGTTGGAAAGTGCAAATTACGGGCGAAGAAAAGTTGAGTTATTAACAGGGTATTTTTCAAATGAGAGCGCGCTTGCATACAGTAGGGACACAACAATGCTGTGTCCCGAGGAAATAGTGAAGAAAGAATCTTATTTGCGCCCGAGAAATGCACGCTTTTTCAAAGCACCATCTGATTGAGATTACTGCGAGGATTAAAAGTACGGTTTGCTTGGATTTTCTCGTAGCACTCGCGTTCGACAGTGGTGAGTTCTTTCGGTGGCACGATCGCAATTTTTACTAACAAATCAGTCCGCTCGTCTTTCTTGGGTTTCGGCCATCCTTTGCCCCGCAACCGCAAAGACTGACCCGAACGAATCCCGGCTGGAAATTTCACAGTGATCATACCTTCAGGCGCCGGCACTTCAATGGAAGCTCCCAACACCGCTTCATCGGGAGTTATAGGCACTTCGCAGACCAAATTTTCTCCCTCAAACTGGAAGAAAGCGTGAGGCAAAACTTCTAATTTTAGGTACAAATCTCCCTGCTGCTTCGTGTAGGGGTCAACTTGACCTTTGCCTTTTATCCGAATTTTACTGCCGGTTTTCACTCCGGCTGGAATTGAAACTTCCCCCGTGGCGACTCGCTTGGAAGTTCCCCGAAATGCTTCCCCCAGAGTCAGGGAAATGGCGACCTCGGTGTCGAGAGAGCTTCCTGCGGTGCGGTTTTCGTACCCCGCGAAATCTTCAAATCCGCCAAAACCTGTGGGCCCGCCGCTGGTGCTGCGGTAGTTGCTGTAATTCCACTTGGCATTGCGGGCACTACCGGGACTACTACCTGCGCGGCCTAGCAAGGCATTGATAAATTCGTCAAAACTGCCGTACTCGCTGAAGTCAACCCCGCCAAAGTCTACATTCGTACTGCCCCCCCCCGGCCATCCGCCTGGAGTGGTGGCAGCTTGCTTCCAGTATTGACCGTATTGGTCGTATTTTTTGCGTTTTTCAGGGTCTGAGAGCACTTCGTAAGCTTCGTTTACTTCTTTAAAACGAGCTTCGGCTTCTTTGTTGCCGGGGTTCATGTCCGGGTGATATTTGCGGGCTAGTTTGCGGAAAGTTTTTTTAATTTCGTCAGAACTGGCAGTTTTGTTGAGTCCCAAAATAGCGTAATAGTCTTTAAAATCTGTTGCAGCCATTAAGCAATCCCCTCTTTATTAGTTGTTATTTGTTAGTTGTTAGTTGTTAGAAAGAATAAATCCCAAATTAGCCGCAGGATGGCGCATTAGTATAATGCCAGGAGCCGAAGTGCCTGCGGCATCTCATTCAAATTATAGGTTATCAAAGGTTTGGACTCGATCGAGTTCGGTTGTTGCTTGGCGTTCGATCGCAATTTCCGCACTCCGCTGCTGTTTAAGATTTTATAGCATTCGGATCTCTCGTGCTGAAGGGAGCCAGAGCAGCCGCCTCTAGAAATGCTTTTGGGATTCGACAGCAAAAACAATGCTTTCATCAATTAAGAACGTCCTTACCCTAGATGCCCTTGCTATACCTGTGAGCTGTGAGACGGGGAAACTCCTGCGACGAAAACTTTGTGGGGAGTTATGAGGCTTAGGGCTGTCGAGAGGCAGCAGCCCGGTTGAGATGAGGCGGGGAAAGCTGCTGCTGTTGCGGGCGGGAGACCAGGAGGGTTGACTGGCGCGGACGATCGATCTTTTTGGTCTTTTTTTCCGGGGCGCGGTGCGATCTAACTTCTCGATCTGAGCTTTATCACCCCATCCAAATCTTAGCAGGTTTTCATCAGCAAGTTCGATCCAATCTGATGTCTAAATTGTGACTATATAATACCCTAAATTGCGCCGTTATCCCACAAAATTTCTAGATATTTTTTATTAACCCCAGACCCGTCCTATAAAATTTTATTTTTACAACCTTTGAAGAGATTTAAATCCCAGTAATATAACAGAATTTCTCCGCTGTCTGTTAGCTACATCACACACTTGTATAAAACATTAAGATAGGATAGTAGAGCGATAAGCTTTTAACGCTACTAGGGTGCTAACATTATGAATTATTTGCTAAGTTGGCCTTGTGGCTGCTGCGACGATTGGAAAGATAGTTCCGAGAGTTCTGTTTTACTCAGAAACGGGCAGCGCATTTGCCAGTCGTGCTACCAGCGCAAATACAAGAATCAGAAGCTATTCGCCAGACGCAGGCGAGCGGACATATCTGTATCACGGCAGACAGTAACAGAGAAGGTCGCTTATTAATAATGCGCGAGCCTTTGAATAAAGCCAAGTATTTCGACAACCTCGCATCAGCGGTGGAAATTAATAATCAACAAAAAAAGAATGAATTTTGTCATCAGTCATCAGTCATCGGTCATTGGTGATCTGTCACTAATTTCATTATTTATAATCAGTCACTTGAAAAGCAGGTAACAGATTTTAACTTAAAAAACTAATGACTGACGACTAATGACTAATGACTAATAACTAAATGATAGTTCCATCAGGAATCGTGGCATTTTTCAGGACTACGATAATGCCGCTGCGGATGTAAAAACCTTGGTTTTCGCGGTTTGCTTCTTCCACTCGGTCTTTATTAATTATTTGAACATTGCGGCCAATGCGGGCATTTTTATCCACAATCGCGCGGCGAATTGTAGTATCTGCACCGATACCGAGGGCGACGCCGCCGCTGTCCAAACTCGAATGCCGTTCGGCGTCGGGTTCGTAGAAGTCAGCACCCAGGACCAGGGTGTCTTGAATCGTACATCCAGCTTCAATGCGCGATCGAACTCCCAACACAGAATGGTCGATCCGGCACTCTTTGAGAATGCAGCCTTCAGCAATAATCGATTCAGTCACGTGAGTATTTAAAAGCTTAGTCGGCGGCAAGAAACGCGGGCGAGTATAAATCGGCGCCTTTTCATCGTAGAAACTGAAAGGCGGCTTAGGCTGTTTTGTCAGAGCCAAGTTAGCCTCGTAAAAAGCCTCAATGGTTCCGATATCTTCCCAGTAATCGTCAAACAAATAAGCTTGAACGTTGTGGTCTTTTGCAGAATTCGGAATTATCTCTTTACCAAAATCAGTTTGATTTGGAGATTCTTTCAGGAGTTTAATCAGAACTTCTCTTTTGAAGACGTAAATCCCCATCGAAGCAATGTAAGGACTTTCCTGAGCCTGCTGCGCTGTTAGTCCCAGTGTAGTAGTATCCACCTGCATTTGTTTGAGCGCATCGCCTTTTGGCTTTTCGCTGAAAGAAACAATGCGGCCGGTGTCGTCGATTTTCATCAAACCAAAATCCGAGGCCCGCTTCTCGTCCATTGGCAAAACCGAGAGGGTGATATCCGCGTTGGTTTCGCGGTGTCTCTGCACAAACTTCTGGTAGTCCATGCGATAGAGGTGATCGCCCGAAAGAATCAAGTATTCATCAACGTCCCACTGTTCTAGCAGCGAGAGATATTGGCGAACTGCGTCGGCTGTCCCTTGAAACCAGTTGGGGTTTTCCTGAGTTTGCTGGGCGGCGAGTACCTCAACAAATCCCTCGGTGAAGCCGGAAAACTGGTAGGTGCGAGAGATGTGACGGTTGAGGGATGCCGAGTTGAATTGGGTGAGGACGTAGATTTTGACTATTTCCGAGTTTATGCAGTTGCTGACAGGAATATCGATGAGGCGATATTTGCCTGCGAGGGGAACTGCGGGTTTGGCTCGCAGTTTGGTTAGGGGGTAAAGGCGGGTGCCTACACCGCCACCGAGGATGATGGCTAAGACTTTTTTCAAGGAACTTTCTCCCTAGGGTCGATTAACTCTCCAAGTACAGTGTCGGATGGTGAGGGCTTCTTGACAAGGGGGGGGAGCAAGGAAGTTTTGAGTTTTGAGTTATCAGTTGAGTCGCCTACACAGAAACCGGGTTGTTTAATCCAAATACTTCTTCAAATCCTCAATAACAGTTAAAAAACCCGGTTTAGAAGAGTTGGAGTGCGTCCGGGACTGGAGTTAGGAGTTTTGAGTTGTGAGTTAAAATACCCATCTATCCAGAATGGATATTTAAAAAAGTTTTGAGTTGTGACTTAAAATACCCTTCAATAAATAAACGCAGTTTAAGGAAAGAATAAGGTTCGGGGTTTGGGCTGTTAATAATAAGTCTTTTGGGTAAATTCCCCGTTTTCACAATTTATCAATCGAGGTTCATGGCGCTGTTGTTCTTTTTCAAGGCAGGTCGATCGCGCCACCACGGGCGCTGACGCTCTGTATGGGCCCTTCTTCGCGCTCTGGTTCTGCTTGAGTTTGAGCCGGTTTTTTTTGCGGGCGTTTTTGTTATTTGAGTTTGTCCGACTCCACAGCACTCAGGAAGCGCCCCCCGTCGGGACGATAAATTTCTTCTAGGTAGAGTCAGTTTTCTATTTTAAGATTGACCGCAAATTTGTGTAATATTTTACAATTTGTCGATCGACCAAATGGGATAAAATGTCTATTCTCTACCAAAAGCTAGATCCGCAACAAACATCTGCTACTGTAGCCTAACCCCTAAAAGCTAAAAAAAGTGTATGCAAATTCAAACGCCAGACTGGGTTAAACACGCGGTATTCTACCAAATATTCCCCGATCGCTTCGCCAAAAGCAAACAGCCTCGCAAACGCCTGCTGCAAAACTTCATGTGGGAAGAATGGCACGAAATCCCCACCCTGCAAGGCTACAAAGGCGGCGACTTGTGGGGCGTGATGGAACAGCTAGACTACTTGCAAGACTTAGGCATTAACGCAATTTATTTCACCCCCATATTTCAGTCGGCCAGCAATCACCGCTACCACACCCACGACTACTATCAAGTCGATCCGATGTTGGGTGGCAATCCGGCTTTTAAAGAGCTTCTAGACGCCGCTCACGATCGCAACATCAAAATCGTCCTCGACGGCGTATTCAACCACGCCAGCCGCGGCTTTTTCTTTTTTCACGACATCCTCGAAAACGGCCCCCATTCTCCTTGGGTAGATTGGTTTAAAATTGAAGGCTGGCCCCTATCTGCCTACGACGGCAATTTTCCTGCTAATTATGCCGGTTGGGATGGAAATCGAGCACTTCCTGAATTCAATCACGATAATCCAGAAGTGCGAGAATACATCATGGAAATCGCCGAATATTGGATAAAATTCGGCATTGATGGCTGGCGGCTGGACGTTCCTTTTGAAATTAAAACCCCTGGATTTTGGCAAGAATTTAGAGACCGAGTTAAAGCCATTAATCCCGAAGCTTATATTGTTGGCGAAGTTTGGGAAGATGCGAGAGAATGGCTCGACGGCAGTCAATTTGACGGAGTAATGAATTATCTTTTTGCTGCGCCGACTATTGCTTTTACAGCCGGCGATAGAGTTGATTTAGCTCAAATTGAAGGTCGTTCTTACCATCCCTATCCGCCGCTTTTTGCTAAAGAGTACGGCGACAAAATTCAGCACGTTTTGGAACTCTACCCGTGGCCGATACAGCTAACTCAACTTAATTTGTTGGCTAGTCACGATACAGCTAGGTTGCTGTCAATTGCTGGGGGCGATAAAGCTAGCGTCGAACTCGCTACTTTGCTGCTGTTAACTTTTCCGGGAGCTCCTAGCATTTACTACGGCGATGAAGTTGGTTTACCCGGTGCTCTAGACCCCGATTCTCGCCGCGGTTTTCCCTTACAATCTCGCTGGGAACTTGATGTTTTAGATTATCATAAGCAGTTGATAGCTTTGCGGCACAAATACGCGGCCCTCCGCACTGGATCGTACCAAGTTCTGTTTGCTGAAGGAACGGTTTACGTTTTTGCCAGAATTTTGGGGGATGAGGAAATAGTTGTTGCGATCAATGTCGCGACCGAAGAAGCTAATATTAGCTTTGAGGCAGCTAATTTGAAATCTCCTCACGAGAAATTGCTGTTTGGGAAAGGCGAGTTTGTATGGAAAGGTGACGGGGAAAATCGGCTTTTAGAATTGATGCTGCCGGCGCGCTCAGGATTGATTTTAGGTTCGGATAATTAGTTCAGCAATTACGCAAGTGTCACGATCAAATCGACTTGTAGGGTGCGTCCGACCGAGTTATGGACGGATGAGCTATGGTTTGGGTTATGACGCACCTTACTAATTGTAACACTTGCGTAAGTTCTATAGTTTAAAATGTCAGGTGCGCCCATAAGCACCCTACTAAATTTAGAGATGTCACAAGTTTGGTTATGCTGCAAGCAATGTTGGTATTAGCACCGCATCAATGATATGAATGACGCCATTGTCGGCAAGAATATCTGAAGTGAGAACTTTAGCATCATTCACTTTAATGCCGTCAGAAGTATCAATTCCCACTACAGAACCTTCCACTGTTTCAGCAGAACTTAACTCAAGCAAATTCTCACTTAGTACCTCGCCAAACAGAATGTGATAAGTCAGAATTTTCTTGAGCTTGGGTATATCTTCCAGCCAAGAGGTAATAGTGTTCGTACGAATTTTGGCAAATGCCTCATCAGTTGGTGCTAAGACGGTATAAGGTCCCGGACTTTGCAATAAATCTAACAAACCAGCCGCTTCAATAACAGTCACGAGGGTTTTGAAAGAGCTGGCATTGGTGGCAGTCTGGACAATATCAGCCATGATGTTTTTCAGGAGTGCAAATAGCAGAAAATGAATCAGAGGCGACAATCATTTTAGCAATTTACAAATAGCAGAAAATGAATCGGAGGGATGATGATTATTTTAGCCATTATAAGTTAATTGGGTGGCTGGCCCTGAGCTCGGCACGATCGACCTTTTTGGCTTATACTTGGGTCGCCTCATCCCCCTTGCGGAAAAACTGCTTTAAAATCTCTCCGGGCTCTCTGTCCCAGGTGTCGATATGTTCGTAAATTAAGCCATCTTTATCCAGTTTATAAGTAGAGTAGCCGTTAAAAAAAATCCGAGCTTTCCAGGGAACCCGCAGTTTCCCGCGAACAGTCCAATTTGCCACAATAGTATCATGGGCTGTCTGACCTACGTCGTGCAGGTCGAAGTAAATCTCGTTAAAGAATAGCTGCCCGTGAAATCGAAGAGTCCAAAAGATAATGCGATAGTTAATTTTTCCTTTAAATTTGTTAACCGGGTCTTGAAAATAAACATCTTTTGTGTAGATGTCGTAGGAGATGTCTTTTTCAAAAAGCGTCGGGAGATCCGCTTTCAGGGTGTCTACTGCTTGTTCTACTTGCATTTGATATTCGATCGCGCTCAAACTACCACCTTGTGACAGTATTAATTTATGACTTTAAATGAATAATCTCGATCGGCAGCGGGATGAGAAAAAAATTGATACTTCATCCAGCTCTAATATTACCTCTAATTATATTGTCCGCGCCGGCCTTTCTGCTGGCCCGGACTTGCGACATCGAAACCTTGGCACAGATTTGACAGAATACCCCCACTCCTCTGACATTCTCGCAGAAATCAACAGCGGTAAGCTGTTGATGGTAGATAGCCGTCGCCGGAACGGCCTAATTTTGATTAAACGCTTCCACGCGGAGTTTGCCGGACCTGGGGCTGCCGTTGGGGGCGTTTTTGATGTTGACTCTCAGCAGGCGATTCCCGTGGGCGATTTTTGTTTGGTTTGCCCTCAATCTCCCGAAGAAATACAGAAAGCTTTTGGAATTCGGCGGCAGTGGGTGCGGTTAATGGAACAGTTAACGGCAAAGCCTACAGCTTTGGAACGCGCACAAATGGTTTTAACTCAGTTTGAACAATATTTGGATTCGGAAATAGTGGCACAAATTCCCGATGAAGCTTTGGCACTTTTAGTAGGCGTATTTCCCCAAACCATTCGGGCGGCACGGCAAGGAAATGATCAGTTATAAATTGGTGTAGATACCTTAGGCTGCGATCGGGCTGCTACAAGCTCCACTCGGCATTCTGCAAAACGACTCGATAGCCATCTGGGTCTTCAAAGGTCACTCCATCTTTGTCCCAGTAAGGATTGTAGGAGTTTACAGGATCAAATCCCATTGCTTTCATTCGCTCAACAGCCTGCTGCCATTCTTGTTGGTTAGGAAGGTAAAAGACGATAAGATTGTCTTGAGTTGGAGCGCCACCTACAATATGTCCCCGTTGATGGATGAATTCAAAGTGGTGGCTTTCTCCTGGCATCCCAACCATTACTCCGTCAAAACCTTCATGGTTTTCAAAACGATCGAGGATTTGCAGCCCTAAACCCTCTGTGTAGAAATGAACAACTCGATCGAGGCAATCCGTTGGACGAGCAACCCGTAAAACCTTTCCTTGAAGCATATATACCTTCTCCAAAGTTATTTTTGTGTTAAGCAGAAACTGGAGACAGAATATTATGAGTTGTCAAAAATTTCTCCTATTCGATCGACTGTTCGCTGATTTTCCTCCGGGCTACCCACCGTAATTCGCAAACCTCCCCCAGTATGGCGAATTAAAGTACCTCGCTCTTTTAGCTGCTGCATGATTTGTTTGTGTTCAGTTTCTGCTAAATTACGATCGCCAGCTTTCACCCGCAGGTAGACGAAGTTAGCCGCACTCGGCCAAACTTGCAATTTTTGATGCTGAGTTAGCGCTGCAATTAATTGCGATCTCTCTGCTATAATTTCGGGAATTACTGCCAGCAATAACTGCCGCTGCGCTAGGGCAAACTCGGCTGCGGTTTGCGAGAAACTGGGGAGGTTGTAGGGGAGGCGAATTTTTTCTAAGGCGGCTGCCAGTTCGCGATGGGCGATCGCATATCCGACTCTCATTGACGCTAACCGAAATGCTTTGGAAAATGTGCGTAAAATTATCCAATTCGGGTGATTGTGCAATTGGTCTGCTAAAGTATTTTGGCTGAATTCAAAATAGGCTTCGTCAATTACTACTAATATCTCTTCGGGTAAATTTGACAACCATTCTATTTCATCTGGTGTCAAAGCATTGGCTGTGGGAGAATTGGGATGAACGACAAAGACGGCGCGCACTGGGGGATTTTGATTTTGGGCGATCGCCTTTTTAGCCGCCTCGATATCGATTTCAAAATTCTCCTCTTTTCGCGGAACACTCACAACGGGAATACCGAGGGTTTGGGCAATTATTCCATACATCGAAAAGGTAGGATTCGCAACCAAAATAGAGCCGGTACCGCCTAAACAAGTAGCTATTAAGATGGATCTAATTAGTTCGTCGGAACCGTTGCCCACAGAAATATTGTCGGCTGTAATGGCGGTTTTGGGCAGTGTAACCCCCCCTAGCCCCCCCTTGTTAAGGGCGGGGACATTTAGGGATTCATTGACGTATTCGGCGAGATCCTCTTTGAGGGCTGCGTGCCCTCCGTCGGGATAGCGATTTGTCTCAATTAATTGCTGGTAAGTCCAAGCTAGCTTTTTTTTTAATTCCTCTGGCAACTCGTAGGGGCATTCGTTGGTATCAAGGCGATCGATCGCACTTTCGGAATGCGCTGGTTCTCCTGATGTGCCGCCCGGATGGGGAGTGTATGCGGTAAGTTCGGCTAAATCTTTTCGGATAAAGGGAAGCATGGTATAGTTTACGACTTTTTATTTTAGATAATCTGCTTAGAAGCATCTGAACTTAGCATAGAGCGTCTTCTATCTCGAAAGCAAGAGGAGAGGGGGATTTAGTTTCTGTCGCTCGATTGATGCCGGGGGCGCGCCCAATTGATTATTCTTAGAAAGTAACTGCTAATATGTGGAAACCAAGTATGAAAGTCAAGCCGTCAGAGATCTCTAAAAATGCCGCCGCTACCCTCATAGCTTTGAGTTTGGCTATTCTCCCTTCAGCTATGCCTGCCTCAGCTCAAACCGAGTCAGCTCCGACCCAAAACAATACTGATTCTAATGGAGTCGTTCTCGACAGAACTCCCTTTCAAGAAAGCAAAAACGACAACAATCATTGGGGTGCTTTGGGTTTGTTGGGCATACTCGGTTTGGCTAATCTGTTTCGCAAGGATGAACCTAAACGCTACCGCGATCCGATGGGCGAATAATTTTTTAAACGACCATCGCACAAGCCAAAAACCAAATCAACCGTCGTGGATTCAGAAACCGGGTTTTTTACCTAAAGAGTGGATTATTTCCTTTAATCCGAGCAAAAAATCCGGTTTCTTTGATATTGATGGGAATTTTTGCCACCAAGTTTACTCAATCACGCCACAAAGCAATCCCGCCCAATAAACCGCTCACATTTGGTACTATTTTAACCTGTGGCGGTAACTCAAAAGCAATCTTTTTAGTATTGCCACCGCCGATGTAAATGCGATCGCAGTTAAAGAGATTTTGCACAGAGGTGAGCGCTTTTTCTAGACGGCGATTCCATCTTTTGGAACCGACTGTATCTAATCCCGATCGCCCTAATTGCTGTTCGTAAGTTTCCCCTTTGCGAAACGGGTGATGTCCTAATTCTAAATTGGGTACCAAGATACCATCGACAAATAAGGCAGAACCGAAACCTGTACCCAGGGTAATTACTAATTCTACCCCCGTCCCAGCAATTGCTCCCAATCCTTGAATATCCGCATCGTTAGCCACTCGCACAGGTTTTCCCAAGCGATCTTTGAGGGTAGTTTGTAAGTCAAAATCTATCCAAGACGGATCTAAATTCACTGCGGTTTTGATGACGCCTAGACGCACGACGCCTGGGAAGCCGACGGATACTCGGTCAAATTCCCCTTGTCCGCTTGCTAAAGAGGCGATCGCCTCTAGTACGGGTTCCGGTTTCGGCGGTTGAGGCGTTTCTAAACGGCTGCGTTCCGTTTGGGGCTCACCTTCATTGTCCAAAACCATAACTTTGATGCCACTTCCGCCAATGTCAACGGCTAAGGTGCGAGTCGATCTATCTTGTTCAGTCATTTGATTGTTAAGACTTGAAAGTTGGTCAGGTTTTAATTTTTGAATTGGCAAAAATTTTGAATCGCTTCCCACCTTTCCGCTAGGAAAGTTTCCACAGAATGATCATCTTCTAATTCGATTAATTGCACCCAGGGACGGTTAGCGGCAAAATTTATGCTAGCTGTTAGATTCGATAGGGGCATTTCTCCACCTACCTCTACTTCAGAACCCGACGTGAAACTTTCGCCTCATCCGGATCCTTGATATCTTCACCCTTGTTATGGGTACCGTTCAAAACGGGTTTTAATCATGGTTCTTGTGGAAGGAACCGTCTTTTTCCGTTTTTGTGTCGTGACAGTGTTTATGTAGAAGTTGGAGGTTTTTAAATTTATCTTTGCCACCTAGGGAGGTGGGTTAGATATGGTCAACTTCTACAATGTCTGTAGGTGTAAAGTACAAACCACAGTGGCTACATTTACCTTTTTATTTCTTAATGAGTATTCCTACTATTGTTGGTGTGTCATGGTATTCTCCAAGTCGTTTACTTCAGTAAATCTACTGACTATTATAGGGTGTTGAATTGCCTTTTACGTTTACGTGCCTTACGATATTCGTTGTTGCATATTGGACTCACTCAAAACCTATTTCTGTCCTGACACACCAATTTAGTTAGCTTACTGTTCGCCAGTATTTGTCTTTGTTGATGTTACCTTTTTCTCGTCGTTTTGCCCATCCTCTTAGCTTGTGATCAGCAAGATTATCTAATTTTTGGAAGATTTTCTTACTTACTAATGCTGAGTAATAGTCTGACAATCCCCGGATGATTGCATTTTACCTCTTAATTAATACAGATTGAGGGGAGTGTTTATAGCAATCTATTACTTCAGCTCTTTTTACGATATGAGCCTGGATTTTTGGTTGGGACGGGGTGATTATTGTCTTTAAACCTAGTGGCTTTCCATTTGTACTTTTGGCATCTCTATAGTTACCTACGGGATACTGTTGTATATGGAATCCTAAAAACTAAAACCCAACATTTCCATTATATTTGTTGAGAAGGTGGGTTAATTTTGTTGGATTTGGTTTCTACTCTAAGGCAATATCACTCCACCAGTAGGCAATTATCTTCTGACAGGTGAGTATTACGTCAATGTCTTTGTAAATTATCACAAAATCATCGTCGTATCGGGTTAAACTTAGGGAACATTGTTTCTCTTTTTTATTGATTCGTGAGTACCCTTTTGTTAGCGTTTCCGCATATTGCTTAATCCTTTCTTCCATTCCGTGTAGGGCCATGTTAGCCAGCAGCGGGGAAATAACCCCTCCGGGTGGCTTAGCTTCCTTGGTAGAAAAAATTTTACCTTGGTCTAACAGGCCACTTTTAAGCCACGACTTAATTTGTTATCGGAGTCGTGAATAAGTATTTATTTTGTCAAGTAACGCTTTGTGATTAATGGGGTCAAAGCATTTGGCAATATCAGCATATAGCACATATTTGGCTTTATATCTGATACTGTTAAAGATTGATCCTATCGCATCGTGACATGACCTATTAAACTCAACGAGACTGTCACCAGCCCCGTTGGTCTTCAAAACCGTGCATGAGACTTTCACCTCACACGGCTCCTCAATGTTTTGGTGCTTGTCACGCATACCTCATTACCCATTT
>NZ_JAUBSD010000006.1:0-109524 GCF_036704575.1 Microcoleus sp. K5-D4 | reverse complement strand
TGGGATTTTAAAATCCCAAAAGCCTTTCGACCCCAATTATTTGACTGCTACCCCTTGACAGGTCAAGACAGTATCTACGCTAAATTATGAAAAAAAAAATTATTAAAACCTCTATTTTCAGATTAATAACTTATCTAATTTTTCCCGTTTTTTTATCTACCACCACGGCTGAAATTGTCTTGCGAGTTGCGGGATACAAACCCTGGCAAATAGAAAATGTTGATGTTGCCGTCGAACCAAAAGGTAACTTTTTTACCAAAGACTCGGAACTCGGCTACAAACATTTGCCGGGAAAATTCAAGGTAATACTTAACAGCAATTACTCATTTAATGCAACTCATCTCAATAATAGTTTAAGAATAACTCATCCCCTCAATACTTACAATTTATCTTCAAAAAAGCCAGAAATTTGGATATTTGGCTGTTCTTTTACCTACGGTTGGTCATTGAATGATAGCGAAACTTATTCTTGGTTGCTGCAAGAGAAATTACCCAAGTATGAAATAGTAAATTTTGGCGTTAACGGCTACGGCACGCTGCACTCGTTGATTCAATTCAAAGAAGCACTCAAACAAGGAAATAAACCAAAAATTGCGGTGATTGCTTATGCGGGATTTCACGACCGCCGCAATACTTTGTTAAGGGCGAGAAGAAAGCAAATGGCTGCTTGGAATAAACTGGGTATTTTATTCCAGCCCGATGCTAGGCTGAATGGAGAAAATAATTTTACCTACAAAATGGCAAAACTTGAATATCACGAGTTCCCGCTGATGCGGGTTTCTGCATTAAGCCATTTTTTAGAGGTTAATTACAATCAATTTGAAGAGGGATTGTACAAAAGTCACGAGGTTTCTAAGGCAATTATTGAAGAGTTTAACCGTGTGGCTGAGGCTAATGGTGTTAAGTTAGTTGTGGCGGGAATTAATGCCGGTTCTGCTAAAATGCTGCAGGAGTTAAGTCAGGAGGGAATTGCTACGGCGGATATTTCGGTTGATTTGAAAATACCTGCCAATAATAATTTACCTCATGACCTTCATCCAAGTGCGATCGCCAATCGGCAATATGCAGAAAAGTTGGAAGGCTTTTTGCAACGTACTGTTTTAAAGTAAGTTAACGAACCGCGAAGGCGCAAAGGGCGCGAAGGAATAGAGAAAGAGGAAGTTTAGAAGTTATTTAGGGTTGCTAGAGTGATGGGAGTATTTGATTTTGTTTCTTTTAAATTGCCTCGAAAATTTCTAATTGATGGGTTTATCCTGTTTTTACTTGTTCTCGTAACAGTTGCAGTAACATCAATCTATGTATCCAGCGAACATACTTTTTATTGGTGGGATTACGCGGGCTACAACACTGCTACAGTCAATACGGCAAATTTATTTCGAGACTCGCCAGATAAAGCATGGCGCGGAGTTATAGAATCGCTATCTAAGGAAAAAAATCTATTAATCTCTCTGCCGTTAGTGCCGTTTATTCTCTTATTTGGCGAGTCTCGGCTGAGTTACATTCTCAGCGTATCCCTGATTTATGTGCTGCCGTTTCGCCTGTTGCTGGGGGCAATTTCTGCAACGCTAATTCCAGTTTATCCCCGCCGGGTGTTTTGGTCAACGGTGCTGCTGAGTTTATTAATTCCGATGAGTTGGATACCGACTCTGCGGGGATATCTGGATACTGGTGGCTGTGTGTTTCTAGCCTTGGCAATTTGGGTTTATTTGCAGGATGTTAAGCTGAAATCTTGGTGGAAAATCCCGTTGATTGGGTTTTTGCTGGCGGCGGCGATTCTGTTGAGACGCCATTTTGCTTATAGTGCGATCGCATTTTTGGGTGCAGCGACTATACAGGCTTTCATCGAGTTTATTGTACTAATATACCGTAGGGAAACGGCGTTGTCGTCTTCAAAAGACAAGGACGTGGCAGTGCCGTTTCCCTACAGATGCTTGTTTGAATCCGCTGTAAAATTGAGCTTGATAGCTGCAACTAGCTTGACTATTTTAATGTTGGTAGCGGGAGATTTTACTCGCAGTGCTCTGACGGTTGACTACCGCAATTTGTATGTCGCTTGGAGTTTGCCTGTAAATGATATTTTAACTCGTTATGCGGATTTTTACGGTTTGGGAACTTGGCTGCTGGTACTGATTGGTTTTTCGGCGGGAATTATCACTCGAAAGCTGGTTCCGGTGGCGGCTATTTTTGTGTCGTTGTTTGGGGTTTTGTCGCTGATTGAATGGCTGTTAGTTTTGCGTTACGGCTACTTGCACTATACAATTCATCTTACACCGATCGCACTTTTAGGACTATCCACATTTTTCTGGACAACTTGGCTGACACTCAAGGGAAAAGTCCGGTATTTCCTGCTGGGCGCGGCAGGTTTGTACCTGGTTTTGAATGCCGCAGTCGGGTTAATTCCTCTCAAAATTGATTTGTCAAGAGTGTTTGTGGCTAATTTTCCGCCGTTAGTGCGATCGGACTACGACGAAGTTGTAAAATTAGTAGAGTTTCTGCGAAAATTAACACCGAATGAAGAACCGATTTATATTGCCGGTGCTTCTAACAGTTTTAATGCTAATATCCTCAGACAAGCCAACCGCAAATTAAACCCGCCGGAGGGTTGGTGGAAATTAAATACAATCGGTAGACCGCAAATTGACTCGCGCGATACTTACCCGCTACCGGAGTTGTTGCAGTCACAATATGCGGTGGTTGCAGTGCCTTTTCAGCAGGTGTTACCGACTGACGAACAAGTTTTGCGATCGCACGAACAAGATGTTGTTAAAGTTGTGTACGATGCCTTTACTCAAAACTGGGAAATTGCCCGCGATTTCCAATTGCTACCGGAACAGTTTAAGCTAGAAAACGGCGTGACTGTCAGCGTTTACCGGAGGGTGCGGCCGACTGATACAGCAACGGCAGTTAGGACTCTGGAGGCGATGCAGCGGCAAATAGTCGATCGACCAGGCACGCAGTTAGATTGGATTAGTTTGCATCAATCAATCTACACAAGTGCCAATTATTCAGTCATTCAAGAATCCGATAACCTATATAACATTGTAACTCATTCAATTAAAAACAGCAAGAAACTCGATACATCTTTCCTGTATTTAGGTTCCATTTCAGACCCAGTAAAAGTTACCGGCAAACTCAATTTACTTAACAAGCAATGTCCGGGAGTTGCCCTGCGCTTGACTTTGTGGGACAAGCAAGGTAAATTAATAGACTCAGCAGAGATGGCTTATAGTCAAAAAAGTGCGATCGGCTTAAATCTATTAGTTGAGGGCAAAAATCCCATTTATCTGCTGCTTGAGGTATTGAGTAGCAGCCAACAGGATTTAACAAAGCAATGCCACCTGGAGATTAACAATTTAGCTGTCAGTAGGTAAATTGAACCGTCAATGCAAAAACATCAAAAATCCCGCTGGTATTTTAATCTATCTCTCTATATTTTTGTCATCATCGGCTCCCTGATGGCCAGTGGGTATATTTTCCCGATAGGAGGCAACTTTCCCGAAGTGCCGCCAATTCAATTTATGTTAAATTCTGAACTGTACAAAAATGACTATTACGTTCAGGAAATGGTTAAGTTTAATCCGAGATATTACTATTATTATATTATCTATTTGATCGCCAACTTAGGAACAAGCATTCCCCTAGCGCACTTTATTTATCAATTCCTAGCCTTCGGTTCATTTATCCTAGCTTGCTACGCAATTATCAATATCTATACTAATTCCAAACTGCCTGCCGCAGCGATGGCTTTTTTATGTATAGCGGCTTCATTTACAGATGTTGGTAACACCCTAATATTTTCCACCAAATCAGTACCCAGTACCTTCGCAATGGGTTTCGCAATCTGGGGAATTTACTTTAGTTTGCGCCAGAAATGGCTGACCGGATATTTCTGTTTTGGACTGGCTTGTCTGTTGCAATTTTTAGTTGGTTTATTGCCGGGATTGATGATGGTTCCCGTTTTAGTTATTGAATCTGTAAGACAGCGGAAGTTTAAAACATTGATTTTGGCGATCGCACTTTTAGCAGCAATGGCAAGTATCGTTTACGTACCGATGTTATTAACAGGTACTACCAGCACTCACACTATCGACAACGCCGAGTTTGTCTACATTCACGCGAAAGTTCGCAACCCCCACCACATCCTCCCGTCAAATTGGGATGTCGGGAATTGGTTCAACTTTATATGTTTCATAATGGGTGGCTTGCTGTGCATCAAAAAATCCGATTTATTGCCAAAAGAAGACAAGGTTAATTTTTATATAATTGTTGGTACATCCATTTTTGGGCTGTTTCTAAATTACATATTTGTCGAAGTTTACCCTTTGGCTTTTATTGCCAAACTACAGTTAGCTAGAACCGTACCTTTTGCTCAATTAATTATATTTATTGCTGTGGCTTTGACGGTAGAGCGACTTTACAGAGACAAACAAATAGCTGTTAGCTTGTTGATGTTAGCTGTACTAACTTTGCCTTTTCGGGGACTCATTTTCTTAGGATTCTCAGTTTGGCCAACAAAAAATTACGTATTTCCCAAACGATATAATATATTGTTGTGGATTTTAGCAGCAGGAACGGTAATTTTCAGCTTGATATATCCGCTGGCTGATTCATGGGAAATAATAGGCGATCGAATAATTAGCATCCCCGTCCTTTTCTCAATCCTCGCCTTCCCATTCATTTTAGAAGAAACATCCCTAGCTACATCTATAAAACAGACTCTAACTCACACCTTAGCCTTAATAACTACCGCCACCTTAGTTTTTGGAATAGCAGGAATTCTGCCCAAACCTATATTAAATGTATTTCAAACAAGAGTTAATATCAATGCCGTTCCCAGGGACGACTTAAGCAGATTAGCTGTGCGTTTTTCGCAAATTAGCAGCCGCGATGTACTCGTATTAGTTCCCCCCTCAGTTACCAGCTTTCAGTTTTTCTCCGAAAGAGCAATTGTCGTGAACTTCAAGAACTTTCCATTTACCGAAAAAGGCATTAAAGAATGGCAAAATCGCATGGAAACCGTTTTAGGGGTTCCCTTAAACCCGCAAATGATTTGGGGAGGAAATGACTTTTTTATCCGACGCAGCAGTGCGGATTTAGTCAAAGTAGCCAGAAACTATCATGCCGATTATATCCTGACTCGTACTGACTGGCATCCAAATATTCCAGGAGAAATCGCCGACAAACAAGGCAAATGGATACTGTATAAAATTAGGTAATAAGTAATTGCTAATAGATAATTGGTAAAACTTGTTAAAGCCAAATATGACTTTTATCTTAGTCTGCAGAGACAGACTTTGCTTGTCTGTAAGCAATTTCAAGATTCGCTTTATCTGCGTTAATCAGTGTTAATCCGCCTTAATCTGCGGTTAAATATCAAAACCCGAATCATCAATAATTTCGCTAATTTGCTTGTCCACATAATCAGCATCCACATTCCGCGCCATCAACTCAGCTAAAATCCCCAAAGAAATCAATTGCACCGACAGAATTGTACACAAAATCCCAAAAAATAACAAAGGTCGATTGCCGATAGGCCCAAAATTCATCCCCGCCAAATTCAGAAACCAAATAACTATCAAATAACTCAGCGAAACAGTTCCCACCAAGCCAAAACACAAACCCAAACCCCCAAACAAATGACCCGGTTTGTGCAAATATTGCGTCGTGGCTAACACCGTCAACAAATCAATAAATCCCCGCGCATAACGTTCCCAGCCGTAATTTGATTTTCCGTGCTTTCGCGGATGATGTTCGACAACTACTTCCCCAATTTTAAACCCTAAATTGTTTGCTAAAGCCGGAATGTAGCGGTGCAATTCCCCGTACAATTTAATCGACTGCAAAACTTCCCTACGATAAGCTTTAAAACCGCAATTCATATCGTGCATTTGCACCCCAGTCAGCAAACACGCAACGGCATTAAACAGCTTGGAAGGTAAAGTTTTAGAAAGGGGGTCGTTCCGCTGTTTTCGCCAACCGGAAACTAAATCAAATCCCGATTCTAAATGATGTAAAAATTTGGGAATTTCAGCGGGGTCATCCTGAAGGTCAGCATCGAGAGTAAAGATAATTATCCCTGCTGCATTGCGAAATCCTGCTGAAAGTGCGGCGGATTTGCCAAAGTTGCGGCGCATTTTAATCGCTTTAATTAGTTTGGGATGTTGGCTGGCTAAATCTGTGATTTCTTGCCAGGAATAATCGCGGCTACCGTCATCTATGAAAATGACTTCGTAACTGTCAATTTCTGTTTGGAACATGACAAGTTGGATTTTTTCAAACAGTAATTTTAGGGTAGCTTCTTCGTTGTGAACTGGGATTACGAAGCTGAAATGTTTTGACATAGGGCTATTCTATTTCATTTGTGTTGTCAATGAGAGTTTTTTATTAACCGCAGAGGGCGCAGAGGACGCAGAGGAGGAGAAAGAGAGGTTTTTTAGTTTTTATTGATAACTTGGGAGTTTCGCAAGGCTACCCAACCTTTGCGGTTTTTAAAGGAGGCATAGGCTGTCAATAATTTATCTGTTGGTGATGTTTGAATGTATCCTCTCCAAGCTGCGAATTCGTAGGAATGGCCAAACAATTTAACTAAATCGGGGCGCGGAAATCCTGACATGGCAAAACCTCGAACGACATTTTCTTGGTTGAGAATGGCAATACATTTTACATTGTTTTCGGGGTCTCCTACCCAGCCAATTACTCTCGCTGCTGTTGGTGCCAGTGTGGTGGCTGTATCAAAATATCCGGGTACTCCGTCTTTGGGCGCTGACAGTAAATTTGCGTCTATTTTGGTGTCTAATGCTGCACAGAAATTGTGTTTTTTGATGTCTCGGTTAAATGGCACTAAGTTGTTAGTTTTTAATGCGTCGATTAACCCGATAAAAGCGGCGGGTTTGTTGCCTACGCGGTCTTTAATTAACGTTACGTCGGTGATGCCTAATTGCAGTGATAATGCTACTAAGGGTTGATAGGTGGCTCTGCGGGCGATCGCCATTGCAGTTTCGCCTCCCACCCCGTACATTAAAATAATCGCAACTGTGGCGACTGCAAACAGCGGTGTCAGCCAACGCCCTTGAATTCTTGGTGTTGGCTGCAACTCGCGCACCCACAATACTGTCAGCACAATTGTGCTCATCCAAAACAAGGCTGGAAGTGTGGCGTAGCGGGAAGCGGTGGCCTGTTCGACGCCAAATCCCGATCGACTAACCGCAGCCATTAACGCCGTTTGCAGCGTGTAAAGTTGGATTGATAGCCAAGGCAGCCAATCCGGGCGATCGACCTTTTTTACAAATAGCCAATAACCCACAAAACCAGTCGCTGCCATCAAGCCAATTATACCAATAATTGAAGCAACAATAATATTTTCGCTAAAAATTCCGCCGAGATAAGTAGGAATATATTCGAGAGTTTTGAGCGGGTTAATTTTAGTTAAAGAAGGGTGATGAGAGGGAGTTTTATAAGTTAAAAAATAAATGCCAATCACTGCAATCGAAGCAATGAAATACAAATAAGTTACTCGCCGAGGAAACCGCAGCACAACAGCAGCAGCACACAATATCGGCCACAAAGCTAAAGGAGTGCTGTAACTAATACAGCCTAAAACGCCAAAAACAATGCTGCCAATTATCCACTTATTTTGTAAATGGGGGGGCGCAGCCCCTACAAACTCGTTACCAGGCTCTGCCTGGGAATGAATATCAGGAGGCTCTGCCTCCCTTTTATTTAACAAAACTGTCACATAGGATTGCAAACAAAATATCGAACAAATCACAAATAAATTAGCAATTATCCAGTGAACACCGCTGAATCCCCGCATCCAATTGTGAGCCGCCGCCGGAGTAAAATTAAAAATAGAAATACAAAGGAGTAGCGAGATAAATTGCAGCGGAAAACGCCTCAATTTTAACGGCAGCAGAGCAATTAATACGTGGCACTGAATCCAAGCCAAGAACCAGGCAACTAAACATAAACCAATATTTGAACCTTTGGTGACAGCTATATTCAAGCCATAAATAATTGCCGGAATCAAGACAAAATGCTCGTTCGCCCGAAATATCCAATTAAAAGGATTTGTAGAGAAACCGTCTACTGAATAAAAATTCCAGGTCATCCACCAATAATCAAAATTAGACAAGTCTCCCGCTTGCGATATCAAGTACAAAATATATGAGGCTGGTATTAGAATGCCGAGAACGGATGCGGCAATTAAAATATATTGTTGCTTGACTTTCATGGATTCAGACAGGGGGATATTTTTATTAATTGGTAGGGGCGAGTTTAGGTGAGAAACTTTGCATAAGCCCAGGCACATCTAAATTTTACAGTCAAGTTTGATGAAATTCTTGTGGGGTGGGCGTCCCGCCCGCCCGAAAAATACAACTTAGATGCGGGACAGCTTATAACAGATGATTTCTGAACAAAACCCGCCCTCGCGTTTTGAGTTTTTCTCAATTTTTTATTTCACTTCTCTTGCCAGCATTTGTCTGAGTCCTTGCCGCCAGTGGGGAGGATACGTGCCTAGAAGTCCTGATATTTTTACTGTAGAGAGGACAGAAAAAGCGGGGCGTTTTGCGGGTGTTGGATATTCTGCGGTGGTGATGGGAATTACGCGCTGAACTTTTAGAGGTAAGCCGAGTTGTGCTGCTTCCTCAAAAATGGCGATCGCAAAATCGTACCAACTACAAACTCCGCTGTTAGTGTACTGGTAAGTCCCAAAACTTTCTTGCCCAAGCAGAGGAATAATTTGCGAAATTGCCTCCGCTAAATCCCCCGTCCAAGTAGGACTTCCGATCTGATCTGCTACTACTCGAATTTCTTCCCTTTCCTTCCCTAACCTCAACATGGTTTTCACAAAATTACCTTTGCCGCCGTTGCCGTAAACCCACGCGGTTCTAATAATAATATGTCGGTTTCCTGCTTTCCGAATTGCTTCCTCGCCTGCTAATTTAGATTGGCCGTAAGTTCCCAGCGGGTTCGTAGAATCTGTTTCCAGATAAGCAGAACCGTGGCTGCCGTCAAATACATAATCCGTAGAAAAGTGAATCAAACTTGCTCCCAGTTTTTCGCATTCTTCTGCGAGAATTCCGGGTGCAATGCCGTTGATGGCGTTTGCTAATTCCGGTTCGCTTTCCGCTTTGTCTACCGCAGTGTAAGCACCCGCATTGACGACTAAATCCGGTTGAATTTCAGCCATTGCTTGACGGATGCTTTCCGGTTGGGATAAGTCGAGGCGAGTGCGATCGACCGCAATTACCTCTCCCGAAGATAATAAAATCGGCTGCAATTCTTGAGCTAGCTGTCCGCTGCCACCTGCGAGTAAAATTTTCATAATCAAAAAACTTGAGCTGTTTTCAACGTTTGTCCAGCTTGGTCTTTAGCTGATAAGATTGGTTGGACACCATCTAGCGGCCAGTCGATCGCCAAATCGGGGTCATTCCACAGGATACACCGCTCGTGTGCCGGTGCGTAATAATCTGTAGTTTTGTACAAAACTTCAGCCGTCTGGGAAACCACTAAAAAACCGTGAGCAAATCCCGCCGGAACCCAAAATTGCCGTTTATTTTCTGAACTCAGCAAACACCCAACCCACTGCCCAAAAGTCGGCGAACTTTTTCTAATATCCACCGCTACATCAAAGATTTCGCCAGCAACTACCCGCAGCAATTTGCCTTGAGGCTGCTGCAGTTGGTAGTGCAAACCGCGCAACACATTTTTAGAAGATTTGGAATGATTGTCTTGAACAAATTCGACCGTCACGCCTGTTTTATCGATAAAAGCTTTGTGATTGAAACTCTCAAAAAAGAAACCGCGATCGTCTCCGAAAATTTTCGGCTCAATGATCAGAACTTCCGGTATTTCGGTAGATATAACATTCATAGTTAGCTGTGAAAGTGATAAACTCATACTCAGTCTCTGCTATTTTACTATGAAAGCCGACGCATATCTCAAAAAATTGTACGCCAATCGATTTGATTCCCGACAACTGCAAGCCAAGGTGGCACTATGGAAAGTTTTAATTGACGAGTTTTTACAAGAGTATGTTCCTCCCGAATCAACTGTTTTAGATATTGGTGGCGGTTACTGCGAGTTTATAAATCAAATTCGGGCTAAAAAAAAATATTTAATTGATCTCAATCCCGATTCCAAGTTATTGGCTCATCCTGATGTTAAAGTGCTGAACATAGATGTTTTAACTTTTGACGATAAATCAGCTCTTAGCGAACAATTTGACCGGATATTTATCTCTAATTTTTTTGAACATCTCCGCAATAAGGAAGAACTCATACAAATTATTTCATTTTGCTTTGAGGGGCTTAAGCCTGGGGGTTCTCTCTTGGTTGTCCAACCAAATTTTAAATATTCTTTTAAAGAATACTACGATTTTATCGATCATCAATTACCCATTACCCACTTATCGCTGCAAGAACTTTTACAAACCGTCGGCTTTAAAATAGACCTAATTATACCCAGATTTTTACCATTTTCGACAAAAGGCAGACCTGCCTCGCCCTGGCTTTTAAAAGTTTACTTAAAATTGCCTTTTTTGTGGCGATTTTTGGGAGGTCAAATGTTTGTTAAAGCATCGAAACAAAACCCGAGAGGTAGAGACTCATGACTCGCAGATGCAGTCAGCTCCACGCAGAGCGATACATCTGCGTTTATCCGCGTTTATCCGACTGCATCTGCGGTTAAAAAATCCCTACAAAATCGAACTTAAAACCGCCTCATTAGCAGCAATCCAATCATAAATATCCTGCAAAGCCGCTTCCGACCCAATCACAGGCTGCCATCCAGTTTTCTCCATCACCCTCGAAGAATCAGTAATAAAAATCGGAATATCCCCCGCGCGTTCCTCCAAAACAGGAGGAATCGGAATCGATTTACCCGTAATCTTTTGGCACAAATCAGTTGTCTCAACCAAAGAAAGACTGTTGCTCAAACCGCCGCCAACATTAAAAACTTCACCATCTAATTTGGAAAAGTTTTCTAACTGATAATTAACTAACCTCAACAAATCTTCAACGTGCAGTAAATCCCTAACCTGCTTGCCGCTGCCACCAAAACCGATATAACTCAGCGACTTTTGAAAATAGTGAGCCGCCACCCACAAACCGCAAACTCCCTGATCGACTTTACCCATTTGCCAAGCCCCGGTAATCAACCCGCAGCGGTTAATAATTGCCGGCACATTGTATGCTTCCCTGTACTCCTCAATCAGCAATTCTGAAGCTAATTTAGTTGCTCCATAAAGCGAACGGTGTCCTTTTAAAGGGAAGTCTTCTGATATGCCCAACTCGGATATACCGGGTAAAGTTTGCTCGGGGGCGATCGCAAATCTATTCGGCAACTCTAACAGTTTAACAGACTTGACACTGGCGATCGGATAAACCCGACTCGTAGACAAAAACAGCAAACTCGCACCCGTTTGTCTCGCCAACTCCAAAACATTCACAGTGCCCAGTAAATTCGTCTGCAAAACGTACTGAGGCGAACTAAAACCAGCCAGCACAGAAGGCTCCGCAGCACAATCTATAATGCAGTCAGCATTGAGTGCAACTGGATCTAAATCTGCCGCGGTGCGAATATCCCCGTAAACAAACTGAATCCCGCAACTTTTAAGCCGAGGAAGATTCAATTCCGAGCCGCGGCGACGCAGGTTATCTAAACAAATTATTTGCCATTCCGGGTGCAGTTTCTTCAGGCCAATTGCCAAACAACTGCCGATGAAACCGGCACCACCAACAATTAAAATTCTTTCAGGCATTCACTTTCAACTTTGCTATCTTTCTAGTCCGGTGGTAGTCGCCGCGAGACAGATGTTTTTCCAGCCAGACATATAAGACAATAAACAAATATCGACTGCCCATCTCTTTGATTTTCAGCTTAGAAATACCAGCCGTCCTATTGTACCACCTCAGAGGTATTACCGTATAGGAAAAACCCCTAACGATTGCTTTTAAAGGCAGTTCGACTGTCAAATTAAAATGATGACTCAAAATCGGTTGTACGCCTTCAATTACTTCTCTGCGGTAAATTTTAAAAGCATTGGTGACATCGCTGTACCGCAAGCCGAAAATACTTTTGACAAACCAGTTTGCTAAGCGGTTAATTGCTAACTTGTGAATTGGATAATCAACTATAAAGCCGCCTTTGATAAAGCGGGAACCGAAAACGCAATCATATCCTTCTTGCAACTTGCGGTATCCTGCTACCAAATCTATGGGATCGTCGGAAGCATCCGCCATCACAATTGCCGCAGCATCTCCGTCAAATTCGGCCAAACCACGGCGCACGGCAAATCCGAAACCGTTGGGAGGTTGATTGTTGATGTATCTAACTGTGGGAAAAGTCTCTGACAACTCCTGGCAAATATCAAGAGTTCGATCGACACTGTTGTCATTCACAATCAAAATTTCGTGCGGAATGCCTTCTAAATCGAGCGTCTGGGCGATCGCCCGCACAGTACCGTACAAACAGCCCTCCTCATTGTGAGCTGGTATTATCACAGAAATTTTCACTCCTCATCCTCCGCGCAACTGGACAAACTGGTTGTCAACAGGATTATACACCCAAGCCTTAATTTCAGTTTGGGCGATCGGCAAATTATTACCTGACAAATCAACCGCCCACCTTGCATTATTGTATAACTCAGATTTTAAATTCTCAGCAATGTCGGGACTGTCCAAATTTACATAAGCGTTAGCAAAAAAAGATTGTTTATCGCCGACAGATAGCAGTACAATATTCGGCTGTTGCAATTTTTCTGGCAAAACCGCCCAACCAGCAGCCTTGACAGCATCATTTGGCTTAACAGTCAAGGATTTATCGCTAGTTTGAGGTTTGTCTAAATAACCGTAAACTTTCTCGGTATTAGAAATAAACTCTACATTTTTCGCGAGCTTGATCCAACCTATTTTGTCGATTATTGCAGCGCCTTCTCTCACCAGCCAAGTTTTTTTGCTCAGCACCCTCAAACAGCTTTCCGGCGAATTATTGAAAAAAGCAGAGGATTCCAGATAGTTAATTAACTGCAAACAATCTTGAGCGCCTTGTTTGTAAAGAAGTGCCGATCTAGTTTGGGCGATCGCCTGTTCAGAGTTAACAATTATTGTAGCAATTAACAGCCCTGCCACTACCCGACAAATAAATTTATAATTAAGCTTTAACGTTGCTTTTGTTTCTTTATAATTACCTCGAACAAACAATTGCCCTAGCTGAACCCAAGCAATTAATAGTAAAATCGAATTAGTCGTATATCTCGACGATCCAATCGCCTGAATTGCCCCAAATTCCGCCCTACCAGCCGTAATAAACAGAGCGGATAAAACCGAAAATAAACCTATTGACAGCCAAGGTAAAGCCTCATAATTCTCAGCAATATCATTCCTATCTGTCATTGCGAGGGAGGAAGCAATCCCCGGGACTTGAGGTGGCTTTTCAGAGTGCTCGCTCACAGATGAAGCTATCGAACTTGATACAATGTTTTTTGCAAAATAAACTACAAAAAATATAAAATTTCCCAAAATTACCAATCCTACAAATGCCGAAATTCCCGGCGAGCGCACAATTGGCGAACCCAGCAAACTTAAAAAGTAATCAATCACCACAAACGGCTTATTCAACAATGAAATAATACTTGCTTTGCGACTAGGATTATAATCAATTGAGTAAACAGCACAAGTTGTCGCAAACAGCAGCATCCATGCGATCGCTCTTTTTCGTTTCTGCGCTGCATTTCCCTCCAAAGCCGCCACAGCCGGAATCGCAGCCAACCAAGACAGCAAGCCTTGAGCCAGCGAAAAACTAGCAATAAAGCAGAATACAGCAGCAATAGAGATTCTAATATTAGGCAATAATTTGTGATTTGAAACCAGCGCATAAACCGCAGCTACAAAACATAAATTTACAAAAAACCACGCTAATTGAAATCCCCAAAGCCAGTTTTCGTGCTGAACTAGAGAGAAAAGCAAAATACAAGTTAAAATATTAGCTAAATGCCACAAATCATCCGCGACATTCTTAACTTGCATTGAGGATAACTTGTACATAGCGATAAAAGTTATCCCAGCCAAACCTATGCTGACACACAACTGATAATTAATATTCCATCGCGAAGCAAAAGCCAGCACCGCAATAATTATTTTAGGGAAAAGTATGCGGTGGTTGCTGTGCAAACCCCAAAAATCCTTAAAAGTTACATTTCCCGCAGCTAATTTTTCAAAAAGGCTAGCTAACCTCCACTCGTCATCAACGGGAACGTTAACGCTAAAATTCGCTACAAATCCGATTAATAAGAGGACAGGAATTAGATATAAAGTAAATAATATGATTTTTTTCATTAATATCCAATCCGGTAGCATCGGAATTGTAAAATCTAGTCATATCATGCCCGATCGATTAACCATAATATCCCGGTCGGGGCGGGTTTTTGAGAGGGTGAATTATTCGCAGGTACTGTGGGTGAACCCGCCCCTACAAAAATCCCGGTCGCTCGACCGGACATGATATCATCAGCTTTTCGACTGACAATCAACTCTCAACTCTCAACAGTCACCGGCTGTCAACAGTCAAGAGTCAACCGTCAACTGTTCGCTACTTAATAGTCTTGAACGTATCCATTTTGCCAGTAAATCGGTTGATAAACATCTGCAAAACAGTCCGCTTGCCGATATTGATATTAGAGCTCACGGACATTCCCGACTGCAAGTTAACCTCCACTTCATTTGCCTTGCCCTTGTTCAAAACAAACTTCTGATTTTTGAGCTTTATTTTGGTTTTGAAAGCGTAGTATTTCCGCAGTTCAGTAGGAGGCTCAGCATCGCTGCTAATCTCTATCACCTCACCCTCCGCAGTACCAAACTCCATCGCCGGGAAAGCTTCTACATTCACTTCCACAGGCACGCATTGGTATTTCGTCAAACCCAGTTTCTCTCTGTTAACTTCCTTCTCTGGACAAACGCAACTTTTACCTGTTTCGCAGTCAATTTTTTCTCCATCTAATTGCTTGCCGTGATACGCCTCCAATTTTGCCCGCTTCTGTCTCAAAGCATCCAATACCAGAGCCACATTGCTGTTTTCGAGGTAAACCACTGCTTCCAGACCGTTTTCGTCATCCAAAACTTTGAGCAGCTTTTCAGTTTGCTGCGCTTCGTAATAAGCTTCTTCGCAGCGTGCTGGGCGCGGTTCGCCCGGTTTCAGCACCGTATTAATAATGGATTGGCATATCGGATCTTTCGCCATATCCAACTTAGCTTTCTCCTTGGTAGAAGGCTTCAAATCAAAGATTACACCCGATACGGGAGCTTTCATCACTTGAGTGTCGCGGTTTTGTTGAGCCTTTTCTAGCTGAGCGTTCACCTCAGACAGCTTTTTCAGGTTTTCCACTTTGAAGCGACTTAGCTGAGAATCGCTGCTGGCAATTTGTTTCTCGTTTTCAGCAATTTTGCTGTAAAGTTCTTTTGCCCAGGAATCCTTGGTGTTTTTTAACTGTTCTTGGGCGCGGGCGATGGACTCCTGAATGCGTGCTTGCTCTCCTTGCTGGCGCTGTATGTCAGCACTAATTTTTTGGATGTCACCTTGACGCGCGTTAATTTCGCCTCGGCGCGTATTGATTTCACCGAGGCGTGTGTTAATTTCGCCTTTGCGAGAGTTGATTTCACCTTCGCGCTGCTTGATTTGATCTTGCTGTTTGAGAACGTCGCTTTGACCCCTGAAAACATCTTGTTCTTGACGTTCTTTTTGCAGTTCAGCAATAGCTCCTTCCTCCACAAGGGGGGCGAGTCTGCCTAGAATGTTTTGGTTCGACTTCAATACTTGTTGGGATTTCGCTAACTGTTCTTGGGCCAAATCTCTCTGAGCCAGGGCTGATTTTACTTGCTCTTGCGAAGAAGCTAACTGCTGCTGAGCATAATTTAATTGGTTCTGGGCAAAACCCAATTGTTGCTGTGCCACTGTCATTTGATCGCCGGCTGCTTTCTCAGCATCCTGAGCTTGCTTCAGTTGTTTTTCTAACTCCTGAACTTGGCCTTGAGCAGCAGCGACGCGAGACAGAAATTCCGATCGATAATTAACATAAAGTCCTTGCTGGGCTGCATCAAAATTTCCGCTAGCTCCCCGATTGAGGTACAGTTCGTCAATCAAAGCTTGCAGCACTTGATTTTGTGCCGTGAGGCTCTGTCTGTCCTTGATTGTTGATTCTAGGTTAGAAGGAACAGCGCCTTGAATTTTGCCGTTGACAACATCTTCGTAAAATTTATTTTCCTTTTCCAGAGCTTCTTTAGTTTTCTGTATCGATGTTAAATCAGCACTGGGTGCAAGGGGGTTGAAAGTTAGCAGAGGCTGGTTCTTTTCCACACGATCGCCATTTTCAACGTGAAGTCTCACCACAGCTCCCGTAGCAGGTGCTTGGATGTCTCTAGCACCATCTTTGAGCTCCAATTGGCCGACAGCGGGGACAGCTTGCTCTACGCTAGCAAAATAAGCCCACACTACAGCAGAAGTGGTCATCAGCATGATCATCCACAAAAACAAGTGCGACCAAATCGCTGGTTTTTCGAGAATGACTGGTTGCTCAGAAAGTATTAACGATTTCATTGCCATTTGTTAGTTCTCAGTTGTTAAGCGTTAGTGATCAGTTGTGAGTTGTTAGATATCAGGTATTCGATGACTCTTGTTGCTGGAAGAGGCAGTAGTAACGCCCTTTAAGAGCCATTAATTCTTTATGAGTTCCCCGCTCGACTACAGAACCTTGATCCATCATAATAATTACATCAGCGTTTTGGATTGTAGTCAGGCGGTGAGTAATGAAAAACACCGTGCGCCCCGCGAAAGCTTCTGCTAAGTTATTGCAAACTTGGCGTTCGGAATGGTAGTCGAGGGCGCTTGTAGCTTCGTCCAAAATCAGCAGTTTCGGGTTTTGCAAAATCGTGCGGGCGATCGCCAAACGCTGCCTTTGACCCCCAGAAAGCGACGCACCCCGCTCTCCGACTATCGTATTGTAGCCAGCAGGCAAGCCCATAATAAAATCGTGAGCTACCGCTAATTTTGCAGCTCGCACAATCTCATCCGTACTCGCATCGGGATTACTCAGAGCAATATTTTCCTGCACAGTACAGTTAAACAGCAAAGTATCTTGCAACACCACCCCAAGTTGGCTGCGGAGCGAGTACAGTTCCACCTTAGAAATGTCGTATCCGTCAATAAAAATCCGGCCCGACAGCGGCGGATAAAGACGCTGCAACAGCTTCATCGCTGTACTTTTACCGGAACCGCTTCCACCCACAATTCCCACAAAACTGCCAGCGGGAAATTCCAAATTCACATTAGCCAATTGCAGTGGGCCGCTCTCCAGAAATCGGAAGGAAACCTCCTCATAGGTAACCTGCCCTTGAATTGCCGGCAGCGGGATATTGTTCCGGTCTTCATCGCTGGTTTCCGTCGGCGTATCCACCACATCCTTAAGCATATCGATCGACATCGAGACTTCTTGGAAACTCTGCCAGACGCTCACAAAACGCAGCAGCGAACCAGTCACGTTCCCGGAAATAATTCGGAAAGCAATCAACTGACCCAAAGTAATCTCATTTCCCAGTACCAAATAAGCTCCCACCCACAACTGAGCTAAGTTACCCACCTGGTTTAAAAAGCTGCTAATCGTACCCGCCGCAGTCCCCGTGATAATTGTTTTAAAACTGGCTGTAATGTATTTTGCGTAGCGGCTCGACCACTCCCACCGGGATTTCAATTCAATATTTTGAGCCTTAACAGTTTGAATCCCGCCGACTACTTCCACTAAATAAGATTGAGAGTCAGAAAAACGCATATTTCTCTGTTTTATCAGGCGCAGCACCAGCGGATTGATTAGAATAATCATCAGCCCCAGTATCGGTACCACTGCCAAAGATACAAACGTTAGCTGCACACTGTAAGAGAGCATAACGGCGACGTAAACCACCGAAAATACCGCATCGAGAACCACTGTCAGAGCTGTACTCGTCATGAATTCCCGAATCTGGCCCATCATGCTGAATTTGTAAACCAGATCTCCCACGCGCCTGTTGTCAAAGTAATTCTGGGGCAGCCGGAGCAAGTGGTCGATTACCTCCGCACTCAATTTGACATCGATGCGGTTTGAGGTATCTATAAACAAAAAGGTACGCAAACCGTTGAGCAGTCCTTCAAACAGGGCAACACCTAACAGAAATGCTCCCAAAATATCCAAGGTGTCAATGCTGCGCTGACCTAAGACTTTATCAATAATTATTTGGCTGATTAATGGGTTTGCAAGACCAAATAACTGTACAAAAAACGAAGCAAGCAACACCTCAAAAAACACTGTCTTGTGTTCCATGAGGGCCGGCACAAACCACCAGAAGCTGAACTGCTCTTTTTGCTCAACTTGCGGAGCTTGCAGCAGCAGGACTTCTCCTGATTCGCCCCAGATTTCTTTAAACTGAGGTATCCGCTTCCGCATCAGCCCCTGTTCGGGCGTGGCGATCACCAATTCTTGCTCGGTGATGCTGTAAATAATGGCAAAGGTATCTTGCCATTTAATCATTACGGGGGCTTTGATGCGGTTGATGGCTTCTGCTGGCACTTGCGCCAATTGGGGCGTGAGGCCGATGCTTTGGGCGATCGCCCCGCAGGCTTGCATACTGATAGAACCAGCGGTTTTTAACTGATTTTCTAGAACTTTGCGGATGATATCTCGACGAAATTTTAGACCGAAATACTTGCTCAACATTTGGAAGCAAGCAAGCGGGGCCTCAATCTGCCCTTTGGCGCGGAAAACTGGGTATCTCCCCGCATCCTTTGGTTGGTCGGTTTTGGGTTCTGGGGGGCGATCGGGGGCGTCTCTAACCGTGATCGATGTTCCGCCGGGCGGATTCTGCCCTGGGCCTACTGTATCTGGCGTGCCATTTAATGAGTCTGTTTCGGGTTGGGGTTCTGGGGGTTCCCGGAAGCCGACCAAGCGAGCGCCGAGGCGGCCTTCTACTTTTAAGGATTTGGCTGCGTTTTCCACAGAGAAGCGGCTGCCGGTGGGAAAGTCGCCCAAGACGCCGCTGCTGACGAGCCAAACTCGATCGGCATCTAGCTCTTTGGCGATGTCTTGAGTTTTTTTGTTGCCGTTTGGCACGTTGACAACTGTCGCATCTTGCCAAGCTTGCAGGGTGAGTTCCTTGAGATTGGAAGTGCCGTCGGCTTGGCGCTGCAATTCCAGGCTCAACAGTTCAAATACTTCGCTCAAGGAACAGTGTTCGCGAAAGGCTTCTCCAAATGTCGGCTGTTTTTCCAGTACGCTCAGGAAATCTTCGGCAGGTAGGACGATGGCGATCACATCTGTAGAGGCAATCGCCGTTTCGCAGGGAACTCCCCTGAGCAAGCCAGCCCAGCCCAGGATTTCCTTCGACTGCACCAAGCGTAAACTTACGTGGCGCTGCGAGCGCTGGTCAAAGCCCAGCAGCCGGGCCTGGCCTTGATAGATAATTGCCACCTGAGTCGGCATTTTTTCCCGTTCAAACAGGGGTTGCCCCGTCCGGTAGCCAAGGAGTTGGCATTTAGCCACCAAGGCTGTCAGAGCCGTCTCTGACAGTCGGTCAAAGGGAGGTGTTTGAGCTAGGAAATCCTGAATTTGGGAGAGGGAAACAGCGGAAGAAGTCATCCAATTTTAGATTTTAGATTTTAGATTTTAGATTGAATCCACAGATGAATCCAGGGGGTTTTTGTCAGGATGCTACGCTTTTTCAAGTCTCCACGGATAAATCCGGGGGCCCCTGACCAAAATGCTTGACTGTCATGATATTGAAGACACGGAGGAGAGGGGCTGTAGCGGGCCTATTTGCGATATCTGTTCGGCGAGCCAGCTTTCAAAGAGTTCGTTAATCAAGTGCAGCCGCATTGATTCATCGAGCTGGGCCGGCATGAACTTTTCTAGTCGAATAATTACCATCCATTCTGCCAGAGGACGCGGCGTCCAGAGTTGATTTGGCTGGCTGACGGACAAAAGTTTGCTGATTGCCGGGTGGGGCTGGCTGAGGGGTACTGGGCCCAACAAGCCGCCTGACTTGGACTCGGGCCCTTCGGAATAGTCGCGGGCCACTTCAGCAAAGGTTTGTTCCCCTTCCAGGATGCGAAAGTAAAGTTCGTTTGCCAGTGCTGGATTTTTGGTGCGTACCAGGGAATAGACTACGTGGTCTAGGCTGGCTTTGCGGGTTAAAAAATAATTATCTACTTTAGGTCTCCAAGTGGCTTGCTTAAATTTTTCGATCAGCAAGGGCCTAACGGCCATCTCTTGAAGTTCTTCTTCCGTCATATTTTGGCCGCGCAGCCAAGCTTCTTTGGCTTCCGGGGCTGTCAGTTGGTGTTGTGCCAGAAAGTTCTCGACGGCGGATTGGCGTTCTTCGTCGCTGCAACTAAAGGATGCGATCGCTTGGTCTACTATTACACCGCGCAAGAATTGCGGCATTAACTGATACCGCTTCAGGAGCGATGGCATATCCTGAGCTTGCAGTAATTTATCGCCTATTTGAAAAAGTCCTGTCATTTTTTTATCTCCAACTGACTTGCGCTTCCCCTTTTAATTTAGCTGTGGCAGGAAAAGAGCGACAACCACTAACCCCTCGATTCCCCGATGATAGCAGACCGTCAGTGGGCTAGCGCTATTGCTGTCTATTTCTTGACGCTCTGCCTAGCGAGGGGTTCCCCGCGGGTCTCATAATGGTAACGGGATGCGAGAGTGGGAGAGTGGGAAAATCTTTACTTCTGCCATCTTCCTTCTTCCCTCAACATCCATCCGTTAAATCCCGTACACTCCTTAGTTGCTGAACTTCCTTCTTCCTTCACTCTGGGAATAGTCTTTCAAAGAGTGTTCCCAGTTTGGTCGAGCAAGCACGACTGTCGAGATATTTGGGGTTTGCCGCCATTTTTTGCTGGATTCGCTTGCGGTACTGCTGGCGCAGTTCTGGGTTGGTTCCCAGTGTTGTACTCAGCTCTAAATAAGAGTTCTCGCTGTTTGCTACCAGTTCCGGAAGTAGCAGTTCTTCGAGCAGGGCGGCTGATTGTCGCGATCGAGTTGTTTGCCCTTTTCTTACAACTACAGGCAACCCCACCAACAGCGCTTCTGCCGCATAGCAGGCACTGCTGTATGGATAGCAGTCTAAATATATATCAGCCAATTCCAGACATTTTATGTAATCTGCGCGAGATGGCAGCGCTTTAATCACAACTAAGCGCTTTTTGTCAACCCCAAATTCGGCAAAGAGCGATCGAATTTGGTTGTAAAAAGGCACCGTCGGATAGTTTTCTGAGCGGGAACTAAAGGGATACAAAACTAAAATAGAATTTGGTACGGCAGCAATAATTTTTGCCCAAGTTTCTCTCAATTCTGGGATAATTGTAAAAGCTTGAGCGCCGGACATGAACACTACAGATTCGTCGGTGGCTCCCCAACTGCTGCGAGTCGGTTCAACTGTGGCAGGTGCCGAGCCTACAGTATAGCTTAAACAAACTCCCGACCCTTCTAAACTAATTAATTTTTCGCGATACTCTGCTGCTGCACCTGCGGGCAATGCCAAATCTCCGGCAATGAAATAATCGATATTTCGGGCGCCCGTGGTGGCGGGGGTTGATGCACCGGTAGCTATTTGCACTCGCGCTAGTCGGTGCAGGCACAGCAGCGCGCTTGGTTGAGAAGTGTTGGTAGTATTGGTGCAGATTAGCAGAATATCTAAATCGTGCGATCGCATTTCTCGGACTTGATTGGGCAAATCTTCTGACAGTTGCACCAGTTTGTCGGCGCAATTTTCGCAATATTTCCCCAGTCGCTCGTCTTGTACCTGGAAATAGTACACGATAATTTCAAATTTGCTTCTGTCTAAATATTCAAAACTCGGAATTGCAGCACGAGTCTCGCATTCATCACTAATTTTATCAAGCAAAAAGCCAACTCGGATTTTAGTTTTTTCTGGTTCTTTGGGAGGAAAATTCCATTCTATTTGACAGCCGATATTTTTCAAATAAAATTCCAGAATATCAGCTCGATGACTCAATACATTAAGCTGATTTGCTTCGCTCAAATACAAAGCTTGGAAGCTAACTGTTTTCGCAATAAAAGCCGCCAAATAACGCCACACTTCTGAATCGGGAAAACTGGCGATATTAGCAGCGACATACTTGATTAACTGCTGGAAATATTCAGAGTACCTTTCAATTTCCCAGTTTTGTTTAAAATAACCGGGAGACTGAAATATAAATTTCAAAAAGTCCTCAAAAAACCACTGGGGAATTGCTGCATTTTTATACTCAAGTGGCAACTGATAAGCGTCGCGGTACAGCATCGCTGCGAGGAGATATTGCATCTTCTCGGCAATTTCCCCTACTTCAGCAAGTTTGGAGGATAACTGCTGGAAAAAACTTTGTTCTTGCTCAGTTAAAGTTTCATTTTTTAGGGCGCTATTTAGGAGCAATTTATGAGCTTTGCCCATGTCTTTCAAGTAAAAATTTTCTAATTTTCTCGCTGGCAAATTCAGCCAATATTCAGCTAGCTGTTGGCGGTATTGGCGCAGCACGAGAAGAGGCTGTTTTGAGGGGAATTTATTGTATTGCTCAAGCATTGCTGACAATTCCGATAAACTCGGCTGGGTTCTCAATGCCAACTTTTGGCGGATTTTCTGTTGGATTTGTTGATCCAGGAAACTGTAATCAGGACTATTTAGTAGTTTTTTGTAAAATCTGACTACATCTTTATGATTTTCCCCAGCCGCGAAGTTTTTCCAAGTTTGTTGTTCGGGATGAATCCGCAGTGACGACAGTTTTTCGTCTACAAATCCGATATGATAGTTCCCCATGATTCGCCACCACATATCTAAGTCTACATACTGAGATAATCCCGAATCAAATAATCCTATTTCTTCAAAGACTCTGGCGGCAATTAAGACTGTACTAGGTTCGCCAATTTTGTTTATGGGGTTGCTCAAGCAGTTAGTATCTGCCAGTAATTCTTTTCCGGGCTGAATAGATTTTAAATTCGACCAACTTTTATGCAAATCTTTAATTGATTGGGAAGCTTTCCGCAAAATCGGGTTAGATTCATTTTCAGCTATGGTGATGCCGCGCGGGGAGAAAACCATACCTATTTCTGGGTTTTGTTGGGCGACGGCGACCATTTTTTCAATACATTCGGGTGCGAGCAAGTCGTCTTGAAACAAAAACTTAATGTATTGACCTTTTGCTTGGGATATGCAAAAGTTCCAGTTTTGTGATAAGCCGTAGTTGCGGTGCAGTACAATGCGGAAATCGACTGAGGTTTGTGATTGGAATGATTGGGCGATCGCAACTGTTTCGTCTGTGGAGCCGTCATCGGATATAATCAGCTCTATGTTAGGGTATGTTTGGGCCAAAGCACTTTGAATCGCTTCGCCAATAAATGCCGCTCCGTTGTATGTCGGAATACAAATACTAACTAAAGGTCGTGCATTTTTTACTGTCGCCCCCTGAGAGGACTTTTTCCGTATTCCGCCCTCCAAGCTTTTGAAATTATCTGTAATTTCGGCAATATATTCGAGACGGTTTTGAATTTTTATCCCGACACCTTGCGGATTCAGTAAAGTCTTAATTTCCTCAGCAGCTCTTCTTCCAACTTGCTGAGCTTCCCGGTAATTGTTGAAGACATGACGCATTAAGTCAGCAGCGTGTTCGACATCCGCTTGGGCCCAAACATTGCCTTTTTTGTAAGGGCCGCAATCTTTCTCAATTGGGATTAACTTATACTTGACTAAATAGCTATTGCCCACATTCATAAATTCTGTATTTGATGAATAGCCTGTGGCAATTACGGGTTTGCCGTAAAACATGGCTTCAGCCATTGTTAAGCCAAATCCTTCGCAGCGGTGCAGGGATACATAACAGTCGCAATTGTAGAGCAAACCATTAAGTTTATTTTTGGACAAATACCCGTCTAGATGTTTGATATTGGAATTATTTTCTATGGCTGAGTTTAAGGATGCTTGAGCCTCTGGGAATTTGTTTGAATTAGAAGATTTGATAACCAACAAGAGGCTGTCATTTTCGCCAAAAGCTTGTTGAAATGCTTGAATTGTCGCTAAAGTATTTTTGCGCTCAATGCGGCTAGAAAAGTCGAAGGCAAACAAGAAAATAAATTTATTTTTCGGTAAATTCAGTGCTTCTCTGTTCAGGGAAGGTGCGGGGAGAGCAATACTGGGCATGATTTTGATAACGGGAATTGGCGAGACTGCGGAAATTGCCTCGGCGCAATAGTTGCTGTAAGTCCATATTTCCTGAAAGTGATTAAATGCTGGCTGCCATTCTGGGGGAAATGCGGGAAGTTCCCAAGCCCAAAAGCCGATGTTGTATTTTTTGTCAAAATAACTGGAACCTATATGTTTGATAAAGGTTGCAACTTCATCTGCGTTGACTTGAATTAAGTTTACGGGATAGGGATTATCTTGGCTAAAATTTTGATAGGTGGTGTCTTTTTTGCGGTGGGGACTGCGGGTAAAATTGTTGATGGCGAAGGGAATCCCGGCGGCTTCTGCAGCCCTGATATTTGCTCGGACACCTTCTCCTATGCCAAATTCGCCGTTGATGTAGCCGGCGATGTTGATGCCGATGTTTGGGTGCGGATTTTTTACTATGATATTTTGAGATAGCTCGGGCGATTCCCCGCAGGATAGCTTCGGTTTAGGCACTTCGGGGTAGAAATCACTTTCTAGCAAAATCGGGGAACTTTCAGCGGGTAATTGCGCTTCTGGTGAAATTGTCTTGGCAACAAATTCTCGCAAGTGTTCCTCTGATGAAAAGTCCTTGAAAGTCTTCGAGTTTTCCATCAGGATCAGGGATAGCCACGAGGTATTGAGCGAGCATAAAGTGTTAACAAAATCTCGGTGAATTTGAGACTTTAAATCGGGAGTTAAATTTGAGTGCCAGCTTACACTCATCAGTTCTTGGGCTAAACTGGAATAAGGCTGGGGAAAATTTTCTTCGTGGTTGTTGGGCAACACTCGATAAGCAAATAAATTTTCGGGAACTTTGGCAAATTCGCCCAATAACATCAGTTCCATCAAGAGAATAACATCACTGCCGTATTTGCCTGACATTAAATTAGTTTTTTTCAACGCATCTGCACGCATCAGCCCGTAAATGGCGTCGTACCAATTAAGTTTATATGTAAGTCTGCGAATTCGCTCGGGAATATCTTTGCCCACTGTTTCTAGCAAATCGTTGTATTCAAGATTTTTCGGAAATCCCAATTCATCAATAAACTGAATTTCACTAAAACAGAGTACCGCATTTGGGTGCGATTGTAACTGTGCTAAACATTTGCTAACATAACTAGGAGCCCACAAATCGTCGTGGGCCGCCCACATGAAGTATTCGCCAGTAGATAGTTTAAATACTTGGTTAAAATTAGAGATGGCGCCGATATTGGTAGAGTTGCGAAAATAGCGAATTTTATGGTTTTTGGCTGCATATTCCTGACAGATTTCTGGTGTAGAGTCTGTAGAGGCGTTGTCGGAAATTAACAGCTCAAAATTCGGGTAATCTTGGGCTAACAGCGAATCTAGTGCTTGACAAAGATAGCGATCGCCATTGTATACTGGCATCGCAATGCTAACCTTCGGCTGGTTGTCTGTCGGCATGGGTGGCTCTGTTTTATTTTACGATAAACAAATCAGGAATTTTAGAGAAAGTGATCGATCGCGTCAACCACGACCTCTTGAAGCTGCTACCGCCGGATGCTAAAGTCATTGTCGAAATTGGCTGCGGTACGGGTTCGACGGGCGAACAGTACAAGCTGATCAATCCCCATTGTCAGTATATTGGCATTGAATGCGATCGAGAAAAAGCTAAAATTGCAGTCGATCGGCTAAACTGGGTGACGGTAGCCGATATTGAAGAAATTGCCCTCGAAAGTCTCGAAATCGCTCCAGGAACCGTCGATTGCTTAATTTTTGGCGACTTGCTACCCTATCTCAAAAACCCTTGGGAAGTGCTCAAGCAGTACAGTGGTTTGCTGAATCCAGAGGGGCAAATTCTCGCCAGAATCCCTAATGTTCAATACTGGCGGCGAATTGTCAATCTGTTGCGGGGACAGTGGGAGAATCCCGACAACAAGATGCAGCACTGGTTTACCCTAGAAAGTATTAAATCACTATTTGCTCAAGCCGGATTGCAGGTTTATGAATTTCAAGGGAAGGGACACAAAACCGAAAATTTTGTCCACTTTCAGGAATTACTGCATCCAATGGTCAAGGCTTTAGAGCTCACATCGAGCAGCTTTGCTACGGAAACAGGTGCTGAACATTATATCGTGCGATCAACCAAATCGACCGTACCTGCGCGCAGGCTGCTGATTCAGACTATCATTATGGCTCCTACAGGGTGCGATCGCGTGCGAGTTTTGGAACCGGACAAATTTAGCGCCACAATTCCCGGTGTCCGCACCGTATCCGGCGTGAAAACAGCAGGCTTAATTCCCCCTTTGCCGGAAGAAGAAAAAGTTTTCATCTGGCAGCGGACAATCATGCAATATCCTGCCTATATTCCCCAACTCAAAGAACTGTTGCAACAAGGCTATTTAATAGTAGCTGAAATTGACGACAATCCCATCCGCCGCCGCGAATATGCAGATAATAATTACCTCAGCTATCGCGGCTGTCACTGCGTGCAAACTTCTACCGAACCCCTCGCAAAAATTTTGCGCCAATACAATCCAAATGTGGCTGTATTTCCCAATCACTTAGCTTATCTACCTCCGCCGCGAATTTATCAGACAGAAGATACAGTCACAATTTTTTTTGGTGCACTCAACCGCGAAAAAGATTGGCAGCCGATTATGGCAGCACTCAATCGAGTTTTATTCGCACACAAGCACCGGATTCGAGTTAAAGTAATCCACGACAGAAAATTTTTTGAATCCTTGAAAATACAGCAAAAAGAATTTGAACCATTTTGCAGTTACGAACGGTATCAAGAAATTATGTATAGTTGCGATATAGCTTTGCTGCCGCTTGTTTCCAACCCGGTTAACGAAACGAAATCCGACTTAAAATTTATTGAATGTGCAGCGCGGGGAGTAGCGGTGCTGGCAAGTCCCACCGTGTACGAACATTCGATTGTCGAAGGTAAAACAGGATTGATTTATAGATATGAAAAAGAGTTTGAAACTAAACTAAACTCGCTGATTTCAGACACTTCTCGGCGTCGGGAAATAGCCGCGAATGCTTACGAATGGGTGCGCGACAACCGCTTGCTGTGCGGGCACTACCGGCAGCGGCGAGATTGGTACTTACAGATGCGAGACGAGTTGCCACGTTTAAATGCTGAGTTGCGCGATCGCCTGCCGGAGTTATTTGGTGACTAAGTGCGGTAAGATTTATAGGCTATTGTGCGATCTTACTGTTTTATTGTTTAATTTCTAATTGTTACTCCACACCAATGCGAATTCTATTCACTATTGCTCACTTTTACAATCCCAGCGGCGAGGGGAAACACGCTTCCCAGCGAAATGATCCGCAACCGCGACTGAATGCTTTAACCGCTTGCGTGACAGCGCTGCAAGCTTTGTACGGCAAATCTCAGTCCATGATTGACATTAGCGAATGTGCAACTATCCCAGCAAATCAATCTCAACAGCACGAAATTGACATTGTTATTTGCACTACTCAAGGTTATCATCTGTTGCCTCAACTGCCCGTGCAGCCCAGATGTTTTATGCACCACGCTACCAAATGCGAACCGCTGCTTTTAGGGTTTGAGTGTCAAGCAGTTTTGCGAGCGTGTCTAGACAAATACGATTATTTCTGTTATTTGGAAGATGATTTAGTTCTGCACGACCCGTGGTTTTTTAGTAAATTAAAGTGGTTTACGCATCACGGGGGAAATGGGAATTTGCTGCAACCTAATCGCTATGAAATAGCGCCTAAAGGCGCGGTTTTTAAAGCATATGTTGATGGTGATTTAGCCGACTCAGCGACTTCTCCGTTTCAAAATGTAGAGGAGCAGCGACAGTTAATGGGAAAAATCATGGAACAAACAGTCGCTTTTGAGCGAGCGTTGAATCCTCATTCCGGCTGCTATTTTTTGAATGCGGAACAGATGGCACACTGGGCTAAGCAGTCTCATTTTTTGGATAGGGATACTAGCTTTATCGGCCCGCTGGAAAGTGCGGCAACTTTAGGAATTATGCGGACTTTTAGAGTTTACAAATCAACTCCTGCTTATGCTAATTTTTTGGAGGTTCAACATTTTGGCACGAGTTTTCTGAACTTGATTGGTAATAAGGTGAGGGTGCCGGAAGCAGGATAAGTTAAGATATTTAGGTAAGCTGCAATACTTGAGAGGTAGCATGACCCCGGCAACCGAAAAGATTGTCCTTCCCTCTCCCTTCCCCGACCACACTCAACTGCCAGAGGAAGATGGCACTTTTGTGAAGAATTTTCAGGAGCATCCCCAGAGTATTATTTTGACTGATTCGATTGGGTCGGTGTTGCAAGAGCTTCATCCCGATGGGCAATATGCTATAGGGCAAGACTGTGGCATCTACTGGCGAGAAACTGACCCGCTTGAAAAGGGAGCAGAAGCTCCAGACTGGTTCTACGTGCCGAATGTGCCACCAACACTAGGAAATCAGATTCGTCGCTCTTACGTGCTGTGGCGGGAATTCATGGCTCCGATGATTGCTTTGGAGTTCGCATCAGGAGATGGTTCAGAAGAGCGGGACACAACCCCACTATCGTACTCGGAAGTTGGAGCGGCGCAAAGACCTGGGAAGTTTTGGGTATATGAGCGGATCATGCGGATTCCGTTTTATGGCATCTATGAGATCAATAGTGGCAGACTGGAGGTTTACAACCTGAACAACGGGTTTTACCAGCAGTTGCTTCCGAACGATCGCGGTCATTATCCGATCGCGCCAATGGGCGTAGAATTAGGACTGTGGGAAGGCAGTTATCAAAACCAGACAATGCTGTGGCTGCGGTGGTGGGATAGTGAGGGCAATTTGCTGCTGACAGGTACAGAACGAGCTTCCTTAGCAGAGCAGGCTTTGAGTGCAGAAGCCCAAGCGCGGCGGGATGCCATCCCTCGGTTGTTGGCAATGGGATTGAATACAGAGCAAGTGGCAGAAGCACTCGGTTTATCAGTAGAGGAAGTTAGGCAGCATTCACAATCTTAAGGTTGGTTTTTATTAATAAGAAGTCAAAACATCGCCGATTTTAACTGTGCCGCTGTTGATAATTTTGGCTAAAACTCCAGTTTGTGCGTGACCGAATTCCTTTTGGAGTAAACTGAGTAGGGAAATATCCCGATCGCCTGTTTCGGGATTCACTTCTATATTGACACAGCGACCGATTCGTGCTGTAACTTCTATGCGCGCCGTGCCTAATTGAAACTGTTTTCCGATCAACTCAAATTCTGACCAAGCTGCCATACCTTCTAGCACAATGTTCGGGCGAAATCGGCCCACGTCAATGTTTTGAAGAGCGATTTCTGTTAATTGGTCTAATGTGGCTTGACTGAGTAAAGAGATGTGTACGGGTTCTCGATCGGGATAGCGAGTTTCGCCGCTGGTGTCGCCCACTAATTGCAAAGGTGCAAACTGCGGGTGTCTCGCTTCTTTTGTGGGTTCAATAGCCGCCAGATATTCGGTGAAAAAAGCGCCGATGCGATCGCGCCCCGCTGCTGTGTTCGTTTCTGCGGATAACACTTCAACTCCTTGACGCTTGACTGTTAAAAGCGTCGTTTCCGGTTGATAATCGCATTCCAAAGCTGCTAACAGAGGCCAATCATTTTGAACTGCAAAATGTTTTTTGCTCATCCAAGGCACATTATCTGCGGGCATCTTTGCAGCTTCAATATTATCTGCAAACATGAGGGCAAAAGCTCGATCGCCCTTAATTCCGTGTCCCGCTGTTAAAGCAAACTCCGACATTTCTTGCGGCGTCAGCCCTTTAATTGGATAAATAAATAACTGTTTTATTGTTGCAGATATCATGAATTTTAGGAAGTTACTACACTTTTAAATCTCAATCTTATCCCCCCTTACTAAGGGGCGCTAGGGGGGTAGAAGCTATTTCACAAACCCTTAATCAAATTGCTATAAAAACCGGATTAAGCTAGCAATTCATAGCGACGGATATCTGGAGGCCCAACGGCTAAACCGTCTAATTTCTGCACGGCGTCTTGAATGTGAGTTGAACCGAGGTGTAGTTCGAGCAAATCTGCACTTTCCCACTCTTCAACGAAAGTAAAATCTGTGGGATCGGCTTGATTTTGCAGGAGCTCGTATTTGATGCAGCCTTTTTCTTTGCGAGTGGGTTCCATAATGCTCAGCAGCAGAGATTTAAGTTCTGCTACTTTTTCAGGAAAGGCAGCGAGGCGGGCAACTACTCGCAAGGTTGTTTTGGACATAGGACACAAAAGTCACAGATAGGACGATCGAATTTACCGATTTTTACTTAGCAAACTCAGCAAAACACGATTTCACTTAAAATAACCTAAAGAGGCCGATCGGTCAACGGCACTAAAATTAGTCCATGACGCCCTCATAGCTCAGAAATCCCCTTTCTTCCCAAATTCTTCGTTAGCAACCGCAGAGCGTTGTATAAACCCGGTTTATTGATATATTTTGGTCAATACCGGAGAAACTCAATCTTTGGGATAAAATCGCTTGTTTTCTGTAGAATATTCCCAGGCGATGGCCTCCGGGTCTTTTTCGCGACTCCACTGAGCAAACTCCGGCTTAAGTTTCCACTTGCCGATCGTAGTTGCGTGAACTTTGAATCTGCGGGAGAGTTCCGTTTGGGTAAAAGAGATTTTGGGCTTTTGAGGAGTCTTGGTTTGAGTAATGGGGAATAAATTTGGTTTTTTATCTTGTGCTTTTTCCCGATTTATGGGAGGCTCTTGAACAGCTATTGCCGCATTAAGTGTTTCGCTTGGAGTGACAGGTGGAGCTATTTGAAAATAGTACAAAATTCCGCCTTGTTCTGTCACTTCAAAATCCGCTGCAAACTCAGAGGCTCGTTCGTCGAGATACTCTTGAACCTTTTCTCCGGGGAGTTTTGCATTCATCGCCAAATCCAAAGCCGTAACTCGCCCTTGATTTTCCTTGATTAACTTGTAGAAAACCGAGTCTAAATGAGCGAGTTTGTGTTTTTGTTGCTGCTGGTAGAGCCTCCAAGCCCAAGCAATGCCCGCTGTGGTGGCGATCGCCCAAAACATCGTTCCCGACTCGAAACTGGCAACCGCCGTCAAGGAAATAGGCAAAAGCAGGGTAAGATATCCCCAAATGCTTCCCTTCTTTAGGTTATTGCTGTTTTTGACCATAGTTCCTAAACAGGTACGTAGTTTAGCTTAGTAGAGCGTGTCTGAATGCCGGAAAAGTTTTTCGACAGTCGATATATCGGCTAATCGCTGACGCACTCTACGACAAAATCCCAGAATCTACTTTTTTTGCAACCGAGGGTTCATGTACTTTTTTCGCAAACAGATTGCCATCCTGCTGATAGTTGTTGCTTGCTGTACGCTGACGATTAGTTGCAGCGATAGCCGAGCTGTCCAGTGTACTAAATTTACTGAAATTGTCAACAAAGGCAACGCTCTCATTGATGTTGATAAAGACAGCAACGATGCTGCAACGACCGACAATTTAGCTAAAAATTTGAACCTGATAGCGAATGAACTTGAAGATCTGCGAATCACAGATCCAACCCTCAAAGAAATTCAGCAGCCATCGGTTAAATCCTTCCAGGAAATTAGTCAAGCACTCGGCGACATAAGCAAAAGCCTTCAGGCTGGAAATCTCGCTTCTACAAGTATAGAAGGTCGAGAGCAAATCCAAACCGCTCAAGCAGATATCATTAGAGCCGGCCAACAGGCGAATCAAGCAGCCGCAAATCAAGACGCTTTGACTAGCAAACTGATTAATTATTGTAAGGGCGATCGCTAAAGGCTAATAATTTTGAGTTATGAGATGGCCACGCGAACTCCAACAACCCACGGGGGGTGAATGAATTGGAGGAATGCGTCGCCTTCACCTACTATCTACCCCTTTGCAATTACCTAATTTAGTGATGAATTTCTAGATTCAAAATATAGCGACCGAGTTGTACTTTCTCCGACCACAACTCGTATTCTAACCGCAGGTGATCCGGTTCCGGCTTTCCTGTCAGCGTCAAGTTGCGAGTGAAGTTACGGAGTCGCAACTGTTCGGGAGTCGCCAGCGATTCGCCCTGAAGCCAATAACGGCTCAGCCCGTACATTCCTCGTTCCCAGCAGTGGCGGTAACTGTATTTGCCGTTTCCTTGCATCGTCATAATGACTCGATAGGGCGAAACTTCTAGCCAGAGCAACCGGGGTTTTGTAGTTGGGGGTAAGATTGTAACTTGCTCGGCAGATTTGTCGGAACCGTCGGAAAATTCGCGATCGATTATTGCTGGTTCGTGCAACAACAAGTGAAAACGCTCCCGGTCTTTTTGATAAAGCGTAGCAGCGGTTTCAACAACTGACCACAAAGGTAAATCTGTGGATACCAGGGATAAACTTACAGGCTTGCGGTGATGGGTCAGCATAAATAAAAGTTTAGGAGTTGTTGTGGATCGGGCAGTTTGAGATTTGAGATTTTAGACTTTAGACTTTAGATTGGCTGGGTTCCAAATTCCGGAGCTTTTGCTTAACAAAATGAAAAATCTACAACTCGCAATCGAAAATCTAAAATTGTTTAGTCACAATTCAATCATCTGGTCGATAACTCAGAGCTGGAAATGAAATCTAAGCAGATACACGGATAATATTGGTGAAATTAATGTAAAATCCGTGCCGTTGCGTCCGTACTCCCGTGTCATCGAGAACTGACAGCGGAGTCTCCGGGCGAGTTTTATCAGCTTTTAAGTTAACCGGACACATTGGGAAAAAACCCGCAGGCCGTACAAAAGACGACTGACTTAGGGCTGGGAAAAAGGTAGGATAGCTAACGCCATCCAATCCTAGTTTATCTCAATGCAAGCTGACATTATAACTACTACGCTTCTTGACAAAAGCCAAACTTTAAGCATTCAAAAACCTGCTTCGGGCTTATCACTGGTGGGGAGGATTAGAGTTCCGGGCGATAAGTCGATTTCTCACCGAGCTTTGATGTTGGGTGCGATCGCCCAAGGTGAAACTACTATTGAGGGACTACTCCTAGGGGAAGACCCCCGCAGCACGGCTAAATGTTTCTCGCTCCTGGGAGCCAAAGTTTCTGAACTCAACGCGGAACGGGTGACAGTCAGGGGCGTCGGAATTGGCGAGTTAGAGGAGCCTGTAGAAGTCTTGGACGCTGGCAATTCCGGCACGACGATGCGGCTGATGTTGGGAATTTTAGCTTCTCATCCGGGGCGTTTTTATGCGGTAACGGGTGACAGTTCTCTGCGATCGCGCCCGATGTCGCGCGTCATTAAACCGCTGCAACAAATGGGAGCGCAAATTTGGGGCCGAAAAAGTAATTCTTTAGCTCCCTTAGCGATACTCGGACAGCAGTTAAAACCGATTCACTACCATTCTCCGATCGCCTCGGCTCAAGTTAAATCTTGCATTTTGCTCGCCGGTTTGATGGCAAGCGGAGAAACTACAGTCACAGAACCCGCTCTGTCGCGGGATCACAGCGAGCGGATGCTGCGAGCGTTTGGAGCCCAATTGAGCGTCGATCCAGAAACTTGTAGCGTGACAGTCACTGGGCCGACACAACTGCAAGGGCAGAATGTGATTGTACCGGGAGATATTAGTTCGGCGGCATTTTGGCTAGTTGCTGGGGCGATCGTCCCGGGTTCGGAGCTCGTAGTCGAAAATGTCGGCGTCAACCCAACTCGTACAGGCATTTTGGAAGCTTTGGAAATGATGGGGGCCGACATTGAACTGCAAAATCAGCGAGAGGCGGCCGGGGAACCGGTAGCGGATATTTTGGTTCGCAGTTCCGGCCAATTGCGGGGATGCACCATTGCGGGCGACTTAATTCCCCGACTGATTGACGAAATCCCGATTTTGGCAGTAGCGGCGATCTTTGCGTCGGGTACTACAATAATTCGAGATGCGGCCGAGTTGCGGGTCAAAGAGAGCGATCGGCTAGCCGTGACTGCTGCAGAACTCAACCGCATGGGAGCCCAAATTTCCGAGTTACCCGACGGTTTAGAAATTACCGGGGGAACTCCTTTGACCGGCGCGGATGTTGACAGCTACACCGACCACAGAATAGCGATGAGTTTGGCGATCGCAGCCCTCAACGCCACAGGTATTACTAACATTCACCGGGCAGAAGCTGCTGCTATTTCCTACCCCGACTTTACCGCCACTTTACAACAAGTTTGCCATCCAAATTGAGAGCGGGAGAGTTGGAGAGACGGAGAGGGAGGAGAGGGAGGAGTGGAGATTAGGAAGGAGATGGGAGAGTGGGAAAAACCCTCTTTCTTCCTTTTTCCTGACATCCGTTACATCCGTCGATCGAATCCGTTGCCGAACTTCCCTCTTCCTTCAACATCTCTTTAAGAATCTTTACCTACAACTTGTTCTTTTAAAGAATCAATTTCCGTTAACAACTCTTGGCGGTTAGAAGCCTTGAGCAGATAGCGGTAAACAAACCAACCCGTATATCCCATGCCAATCAACTCAAAAATTGGAGCTACCAAAGGGACATCATTAAGAGCACCTAAAACTCCCAGCATTACCTTAATACTAATACCGCCTGCCAGGATTAAACCAACTGTTATGAGGGGCTTTTGGTAGTCAGCAAAAAAATTGGATAGATAGGCTGGAAGTTCCGACAAAATTGTAATAACTTGGTCTTTAATATCTTGGAACTGGCTGGCCGTTGTTTCTGTGGTTGTCACTGTAGTCATGACCCCCGGTTTGTCCTCAACCAGATCTACTGTCACGACTTCAGTGATTGTTTGTGTCTCGTCCGAAAAGTTAGCTTGTGTCATTGAATACTTCCTCCGTTGTCAGGTAAAATTGCAGGCTGTGAATTGCTGCCAGTATAATTCTCCGGCAATTAGCACAGCATCCGCGCTGCAGGGACTAATTGATGAGACTAAGGCAGAGTTTCACAAATTGCAAGCAAAAATAACGATATGACTTGATTTTAAACAATTGCCTTCGCTGCCAAATCGGTCTTTTGACTCATTTTTTCACTTGATCGAGGTCGATTTGATTCGGGCAAGGGCGTCCTTGTTCAAAGTCGGTGATATTGCTGATCGTGGTTTCGGCGATATTTTTCAAAGCTTCCTCGGTGAAAAAAGCTTGGTGTCCGGTAATCAGGACGTTGGGAAAAGTCAGCAAACGCTGAAAAACGTCGTCTTGAATAACGTGATTGGATAAATCCTCAAAAAACAGATCCGTCTCTTGTTCGTAAACATCTAAGCCGAGGTAGCCAATTATACCAGACTTCAGTGCTTTGGTGACAGCTTTAGTGTCAATCAACTGACCGCGGCTGGTATTGATCAGCATCATCCCCGGTTTCATTTGCTCGATCGCCTCTGCACCGATCAAATGGTAAGTTTCCGGTATCAGCGGACAGTGGAGACTGACAATATCAGAGGCGGCGAATAGTTCCGGGAGTGCGACGTATTCCATGCCTATGGCGAGGCAATCTGGGTTTTGGTAAACATCGTATCCCAGCAGGCGACACCCGAATCCGTGCAGAATTTGGGCAGTAATTGCGCCAATTCTGCCTGTTCCGACGATTCCCACCGTTTTGCCGTGGAGGTCAAAACCCAACAGGCCGTCTAGGGCGAAATTGCCTTCGCGGACGCGGTTGTAGGCCCGGTGGATTCTGCGGTTTAGAGACAAAATCAAAGCGACTGCGTGTTCGGCGACGGCGTAGGGAGAATAAGCAGGAACTCGGAGGAGAGTTAGATTTAAATCCTTCGCTGCTGCTAAATCGACGTGATTGAATCCTGCGGATCTCAGGGCCAGCAAGCGGACGCCTTTTTCGGCAATGCTAAGCAGCGTTTTCGCGTCCAAGGAGTCGTTCACGAACGCGCAGACTGCCGGAAATCCCGCAGCCAAAACGCTGGTTTCCAGGTTCAGACGGGGTTCAAAAAAAACTAAATCGTGTTTGCCGCCGACATTCGCTGCTTCCAGGAATGTGCGATCGTAGGATTTGGTGCTGAATACGGCTACCTTCATGATTTTTGCCTGCAAACCCAGTAATAGTTGGAAATTATTTTCAGATTAACTCTAAATTTTAGTAGAACGCCGTTGCCCCAAACAACCCAGTTTCCACGATCAATATTGAGTTTCGCAACGAGGCCTCTCTCAAGAAACCAGATTTTTAGCCGTAAGGCAAGTCTTGCTTATTGTTTTGAATATAATTGCTTATACTGTAGTAAAGATCGAGCGCTACTTGCTAATTTTTTTTAAAAATCAGATGCAAAAAAAAATCAAAACTCAAATTTATGAAATCTTAGAAAAATCCGAGGTGGGCAATTTATACAGTTTAGGAGACGATATTTTTATAACTTGTTTAATTGTGATTAACGTCGCAGCTTTTATTGCTTCTACTTCGCCCACATTGTCGCTAGAACAAAAGTTAATCTTGGAAAATATCGAAATTGTTTCATCCTTAGTATTTACAATTGAATATCTTTTGAGGCTGTGGGTTTGTACAGTCGATAGCAGATACAGCCACGCGCTTTGGGGAAGATTGAGATACGGTCTTACACCGCTAAGTCTGATCGATTTAATTTCAATCCTACCCTTTTACTCATTGCTGTTATTTCCTAATTTAAGCTTCGTTAATTTGATTCGCCTACTGCGCTTATTGCGGTTGCTAAAAATGAGCCGTTATTCAGAATCGCTCAGAACTCTGGGAGCAGTATTGTACGCTAAAAAAGAGGAGTTAATTGCCACTGCATTTGCAGTTTTTATTCTGTTAATATTTGCCTCTAGCGTCATGTATTTTGTTGAAAACGAGGCGCATCCAGAAACTTTTGCGAGCATCCTCGATGCAATGTGGTGGGGAGTGGTGACATTAACTACTGTCGGTTACGGTGATATTTATCCAATCACTCCTTTAGGTAAATTTTTAGGCGCAATATTAGCATTTTTGGGAATCGGAATTTTTGCGTTACCTGCGGGGCTCATTGCTGCGGGTTTTTCCGAGGAAGTCCAAAGAAAAAAGCAGGAAAAAATGGCGGCCAATTTACAACAATCTGCTAATTATCAATCGATCAAAATGCTGGCGGAAATCGAGGTCGGGTTTCAACAAAACCAAAGTGCGATCGCACTTCACATCGAAAGTTCGTCAGAGTTGATGAAAATGTGTGTTCAAATGGCAAAACAGAAGTTAGGAAGTGAGTTCCAAGATGAGCAAATTTTGCGCGATTTAGCTATTCATTTGTACAATGAAGCAGTCCGTAAGTTCGAGCTTTAATTACAGATATACATTGCCTGTGATTGCCACCCCATTGTTACCATCGCTTGTAATTAGTAATGATTGCTTTATTTAATGAGTAAGTGTCAATAGTTACTTACCAATCTGGTGGCAAATTGTAATATTCGAGAGTTGATTTATCTGCCAGCAAATCTTGGGTTTTTCTGTCAATTTTAATCTCACCATCCGCCAAAACTAAAGCCCTTTGAGTTGTTTTCCCGATCCAATTCAAATTGTGAGAAGCGATCAAAATTACCTCGATCGGCAATTGGGACAAAACCTTAGCCAAATGACGCCGCCACGAGGGATCGAGTCCGTTCGTCGGCTCGTCTAAGATTAAAATTGTCGGCTCTAATGCTAAAATTGCTGCCAAGGCTGCTAATCTTCTTTGACCTCCCGAAAGTTCGTGGGCCGAACGGTTGGCAAATTCTACTAAACCAAATTCGTCTAATAGGGCTAAAGCTCGATCGCGCACAACTCCCGGCGGCACTCCGTAATTGCGCGGTCCGAACATGACATCCTCTAAAATAGTCGGCATAAATAGCTGGTCGTTAGCATCTTGAAAGCAAAATCCAATCTGCCTGCGCGCCTGCGATAGAGTCGCCTCTTCCAACTTTTTTCCCTGCACTCTAATCTCGCCTGATTGAGGCCTTTTTAATCCGATCAAGTTTTCGAGCAAAGTGCTTTTACCAGCACCGGTCAGACCGAGTAGAGCAACTCTTTCTCCCGGTTGCAAACTAAAAGAAATTCCCCGCAATACTGGCTTTTGATCGGGATAGCCAAATACTAAGTCTTGCACTTCGATTGTTGGTGCGGATTTGAGATTAGTCATCCGATTTTAGATGTTAGATGTTAGATTTTAGATTGAATAATTTTAACTCGTTACCAGGCAGAGCCTGGTAATGCAGATCGGTCGGCTCTGCCTCCATTTTTCCTCCGCAAGAAGCGAGGCAGAGCCTCTGGATATCGATTCCCAGGCCGAGCCGGGAACCAGTTAAATGCCCAATGCCCAATTACGAATAACCGTAAGAAGCTATTGTTAATCCGGCTGCTATTAAAATTGCTAATGTCAGCCAGAGTCGCTCTTTAGGTGTCGATTTTGAGTCGGAGGGCAAACTTCCTTTATAGCCGCGAATTAGCATGGCTGCGTGTACTCTTTCGGCCCGATCGAGACTTCGCAAATAAAGCGCTCCGATCATGGAAGCACTGGCGTAACGCAGCCATCCTCCCGTACCGGACAAGCCCCGGAGTTGGGCAGATATTTTCATGCGGTTGACTTCGGCCAGCAGGATTTCTAAGTATTGTCCTGTTAAAAGTACAATCTCTTGCAAACCTGCTGGTAGGGGTAATCCTTTGAGGGCGATTCCGAAACTGTGGGGTGGCAAAGTTAGCAGAAAACTGTTCATAATTAGCAGGCAAATTAGGGAACGCAGCAACAAAAAACTGGCGCGTTCCCAACCTTGGGGCAGCACTAATAAGGAGAGAAAAAGCAATTCTGCTCCCAACAGTTGCGCTAGGGTTCGCACCGGAGCCCGGAGCCAAAACGACCAAAAAAGTGCGATCGCCCCATAAATTCCCAGCCACAGCCAAGCGCCTGTCTTCAGAAAACCCATGCCAATCACAATTGTGAGAGACACTCGCAATCGAAAAGGTATGGAGAGTTTAGACATCTTTAGGTTTTACCACCAACTGAGCAATCCCAAAAGCCGCGCCGAAGCTGAAGGCAGACCCTAAAAGTCCAGCAATGCTAGTACCAATAGGCTGTTCTTCTAATCCTTTAACTGTGTAATCTGCTAAAGGAGTGGGATTTTCGATCGCCACAGCTTCTTTATCTTTAAATCCGTATTTTTCGGCTACCGCTTCTAACCCGTCAGGCCAACTTGAAGCGAACAGTGAAAGCACCCCGGAAATTAATAAAACTCCGATTACTGGCACTACCCATTTCTGCAATTGTGGCTGTTGTCCCGGCAGTAAATCCGGCCGCACTTTGACGAGATAAGTTAAAACGCCGCCTGTAATTACCCCTTCGCCAATCCCAATTAAAATATGTACGCCTACCATTGCTGGCAATGCGATATTGAGCCCTACTGTACCAGAAATTGCCAATTGGATCGCCACACTAATCGAAGCAGCCACGACGCTGAGGCCAGCGGCGATGCCCGCGGCTAGGGGCAAACGATTTCTGGAACCTCCCAAAAGTTGCTGCAATGGCTGCAACAGCCACCAGCCAACCCAAATGCCAACTAGCCCCATGTTAAAAATATTGGCTCCCAAGGCGGTGATGCCCCCGTCGGCAAACAAGACGCTCTGAATTATAAAAACTGTGCTCATCGCTAAAGTTGCCGCCCAAGGGTTCCCCAAAACGACGGATGCGAGCGCTCCTCCCAACAAGTGGCCGCTGGTGCCCCCGGCTACGGGAAAGTTGATCATCTGAGCTGCAAACACGAAAGCTGTGGTTAAGCCCATGATTGGGGCTTGTCGAAGTCCAAGACTGGCGCGGGTTCGATTTAGGGCAACTGCAATTACTGCTGCGCTTGCTATGCCGGTGGCAATGGCTACTGGCGGTGAAAGGAAACCATCAGGTATGTGCATCGATCTATCCCAAACGAGAGAACTTCCAACTCTTTAGTCAACTATTTTTTACAAAAATTTAAAACCCCCTCTGGGGGCATTAATGCGATCGAGCGATCGGGGGATTTGCGGCGGTCGATCGCTGATTTGACATAGATTCGGGCTTCACAGCCAAAGTTTTGAGGATGAAAAATGCAACATTAAATAATCCTGAAGAATTATTCGGATATTTTACCGAACACCCCCACATTCAAGCTTTTTGATAAGAACGATCAATGTTTGTTTACAGATTCATCTGCCAAATGTATTTACCACCAAGCTCAAGCAAGAATTTAAAAAAAATATCAAGAAAAAACTGAAAATCCCTAATTGGTTTTATTCCCACTCTTGAGAATAACTTACATTAAATTTGTGACCGAAAGCATCCAGGATACAAGCCCCCGGATTCATCCGTGGAGAAATAAAAAACCTGTGTCCGATGAAACTTGCCCCCAGAATTTATCCGTGGGGTCAATGCTATAATCAAAAATCAAAAATCGATTGACTTTTCCCATCGCAATGTGGCGCGTTAGGGAGCATATCATATTTGTAAAAACACTTCTTCTGGCTCCTTTCTTCTTCCTCTTCCCTCCTGCATCCTCCCTCCTGCCTCCTGCATCAAAACTCCAATTTTTAGCTTGGCTGCAAAAGTGAGATGCTGCGGCGCGTTAGCCAAAAAGAAAAGTTTCGCGGTTTTCATGTCAAGTCTTTGACAATCGAGGAGCAAGATCCCGCTAATGCTGTTGCTAAGGGGGTGGCCTAACCAGCTATTGCGACTAACAGTCCGCTTCCGGCTGCAAATAATTCCAGTGTAGCTGTTGACAACCCCAAAAATTTGCCTGACAAGTGTCCATACGTTGTACGTTTCACTAATACGTCTACTGAAACGGCTATTGCGAGTAGCCCTACAGATAAGACTGTCCAAGCTGTACCTGTATCAGCAGCCCAGCAGAAAGTTTAGGGGGTAGATGGAACAAATCAGACAGCAGAAATTACGGCTGCCGTAAAACTAGATGAGTTAGCTCTAAAAGTCTACGATCGCATCGATCGAAGTTGGCAAACTAGCCCTACGTTCAATCAAAATCTAGTCTATCGAGTCAGTACAAGTCAAGATGGGGCGATCGGCAATTTCGAGCCACTCAATCAACCAGCCAAGGATTACACCCAAGAAACTCCTTTGCCAAATCTCCTCCAATCTCCCGAAACTAGCAGCAACAATGCAGCACCAGTCGCTAAGTTTACTGTAGTGTTTGCTCCTACTGGAACCTTAGAAGTTAACCCCTAACTCACATATAACATCTATATCCGGCAAGGTGCGCCATCCGCACCTTACTTTTCATTTTTAACTTAAATGTGATATTATAAACAGCGCCCTCTAAGGCATTCTACCTCTAAAACAACAAATGAAAGAACTTGACGAGAAAAAAACCCAGGAACTGCTATGCACCATCATGGAATGGGAACTTGCAGGTGTCGTGCGCTATACCCACTATTCACTAATGGTGACAGGGCCAAACCGGATTCCCATCGTGCAGTTTTTTAAAGCACAAGCAACGGAATCTCTACTCCACGCCCAACAAGCAGGAGAAATTCTCACCGGTTTAGAGGGGCATCCCAGTCAGAAAATTGCTCCCATCGAAGAAACCTACAAACACTCGGTGAAAGACTTGTTAGAAGAAAGTTTAAATCACGAGAAAAAAGCCCTCAAAAAGTATAAATCTTTACTTGAAGTCGTGACAAACTCCAGCGTTTATTTGGAAGAATATGCCCGCAATCTAATTGGACAAGAAGAATTGCACCAAGTAGAACTGAAAAAAATGCTGCGGGATTATAGTTGATTAAATCATTAGTTAATTGTTATGGGTTATTGGTTATTGGTTATTTCCAATCACCAATGACCAATCCCCCATACCCATGCGCCATGATTATAAAAAATGAATTTTAGTGAAGCCATACCAACTTTTGTAATTACCTTGCGCGAAGGCGTAGAGGCCGCCTTAGTCATCGGAATTGTACTAGCTTGCCTCAAAAAAGCCGAGCAAAGTCACCTCAATTCTTGGGTTTATGCAGGTGTTGCAGCCGGCATTGGTGCTAGCGGTTTTGTGGGTATTTTATTCAATGGATTGCTCGCAGCACTATCAACATCCGAGCAGCCTTACGCACCAGTAATTAAACAGCTATTAGAGGGCGTGTTGGGCATTGTGGCGATCGCAATGCTAAGCTGGATGCTAATTTGGATGACTCAGCAAGCTCGCTTTCTCAAAGCAGAAGTTGAAGGAGCGGTTACAGCAGCTTTAACAGAAAATAGCAATGCCGGCTGGGGCGTATTTGGCTTAATTTTTATTGCGGTACTGCGTGAAGGTTTTGAAACAGTTATATTTGTCAGCGCTCAGTTTCAACAAGGTTTCACTCCTGCTTTGGGTGCTTTGGGCGGTTTGACTGGGGCGGCAATCATTGGCGCGCTACTGTTCAAGTGGGGCGTCAAAATTGATATCCGCCTGTTTTTCAAGTTTATGGGGATTTTGTTGCTGTTAATCGTGGCAGGTTTGGCAGTATCTGCACTCAAACATTTTGACCAAGCCGCAGGCATTTTGTCGCAGATGAATAGCAAGTACGCAGGGATTTGTTTTTATTACGATCGCCTGGCACCACTCCACTCTTGTATTTTAGGGCCTATGGTGTGGAATGCAGCAGAAATTTTGCCCGATCGACAATTTCCAGGAGTGATTCTCAAAGCACTTTTTGGATACAGAGATCGACTTTATCTCGTCCAAGCAGCCGCTTACACAATATTTTTAGCCACCATCGGCAGTCTTTATTTCCAAAAATTAGCCTCTAAGGCCACTCTTCCCAAGCAAAATACTCAGCCAGCTCGATCGGAAACTCGCCCTCAGTAGGTATGCAAGCAGTTGTTATCGATTGTTTTGCTGATTCCAGGCCGAGAAAAAAATTAGCCAACCAGGCAAAAAATTGCCCAAAAATTGTCAGGTTGCGGGATTGATTATTTGACTTTTATATCATATGATTTAAAGATGTTAATCTAGTTTATTTTTTTATAAATATTTGTATTGATATTATTTAATAATACCGTCAATTCCCCAAAAAAGCAAGCCATACACCCTCAAAAAACACCAAAATTTTATCAGCAAAATTAACTAACTTAAAAAATTTACAGTTAACGGTTAACAGGGTTATGGAAAACGCGGACTACCGTTAGGGCGATCCTGTGAAGCCCCACGCGCAGGCTGCAAAAGTTAAGGCTGTTCTTCCCGACCAAGAATCTGCCCCCAGCAAGATTTGGGACAAACAGTTTTCTGATATGCGCTCTTAGGGCTTATAATAAGTACAAGAATATTTACAGAGCCCCGAGAGTTCTTAATCAACCTTATCATCCTTAATGAAGCTTAAAATTAAAAAATTGTTCGTTAAAGTTACCTGGAACCCCCAGAAGGCTGTAGGATCTGCCATTCGGTTAGCGGTGAGATAAATAATGATGCCTCGGATACTTGTTATTGATGATGACGCGGCGATCGCCGAACTCGTAGCAGTCAACCTAGAAATGGCTGGCTACGAAGTCACCCAGGCAGAAGACGGCATCAAAGGTCAGGCACTAGCAATACAACTGCTCCCCGACCTGATCATGCTAGACCTCATGCTGCCTAGAGTAGACGGATTCACCGTATGTCAGCGTTTGCGGCGTGACGAGCGCACCTCAGACATTCCCGTCTTGATGTTGACCGCCTTAAGTCAAACTCAAGACAAAGTAGAAGGCTTCAACTCCGGCGCCGATGACTACCTGACCAAACCCTTTGAACTAGAAGAGATGCTAGCCCGAGTGCGAGCTCTACTAAGGCGCACAGACCGCATCCCCCAAGCTGCCAAACACTCCGAAATCCTGAATTACGGCCCGCTGACCCTTGTCCCCGAAAGGTTTGAAGCTGTTTGGTACGATATGACCGTCAAACTGACCCACCTAGAGTTTGAGTTGCTGCACTGCTTGCTTCAGCGCCACGGTCAGACAGTCTCTCCCAGCGAAATTCTCAAAGAAGTGTGGGGTTACGACCCCGACGACGACATCGAAACTATTCGTGTACACATCAGACACCTGAGAACCAAGATGGAACCCGATCCCCGACATCCTCGGTACATCAAAACCGTATACGGGGCTGGTTATTGCCTGGAGTTGCCCAACAACGAGCAAGTAGCTGAAGAAACCAAATCCTCTGCGTGAGCTAGCGCGCCAAATGCAACAAGCAGTTAAAAATCCCGCTAGAAAAGCCTGAGAGCAAATGCTCTCAGGCTTGGTTGTTTGGAGTTTGAGATGAATATGTCAACAAGTAGGCATTAACTCTCTTGATTCGGAAAAAAACAATCCCGCGCCCCCCTCTAACCATACTTTTAGAGAAGCTTGTCCATAGGAAAGTACCGGATTTCTTTTTCCACCTTGTCTTTTCCGAGAGGATGGGATACCTACTTAAACAATACTCTAGCCATAATACTCTTTAATAATATTATTTATCAATAAATTTTGAGATATTCCTTGAGCTGCTATTTTTGCTAACTAGAAGCCAAACTCCGCTCAAGCGCCAAAAACAGTCATAACCGTCATATAACGAGCTTTTTTCCTACTGATTTACATACCTGAACTCAAATCAGTGAAAATTTTTCTCAAATACCCCTTGACGAAACTACTAAAATTGTTGATTATCTATATCAATAACCTGCGATCGCTTAAAACTCCCCTGGCATCTTTCTCAAGAGGTAAATCGCCGTGACCAGCATGGCAAAAAAATCCTTCCCAGCCGAAGGAAAATCATTTCCCTCGTGGGTCGGCAACGCCCGCTTAATCAACCTTCCGGCCGTTTGCTAGGTACCCACGTCGCCCACGCCGGCCTCATCGTCTTCTGGGCGGGAGCCTATACCCTATTAGAGCTTTCCCGCTTTAACCCAGAATTGCCCATGTACGAACAAGGCTTAATCCTGTTGCCAAACCTAGCCAGACTCGGCTGGGGCGGCGGTGCAGGAGGCAAAATTGGCGATACTGATCCGTACTTCGCCGTTAGGGCGATTCAGCTAATCAGCTCAGCCTTTCTCTGCTTCGGCGACATCTTTCACTCGCTCAAAGCGCCAGCAACCCTCGAAGCAAGAACTTATTTTTTTGGCTACACATGGGAAGACGCAGACAAAATGACCACCATCTTGGGCATCCGCCTAGTTTTGCTGGGTGTCGCTACCTTCTTGTTGGTGGCCAAAGCTATGTATTTGGGTGGTTTATGACTGTCTTTTTCTAATAGTTATGTATTGCCACTTTGATTATTTTTGTGGAGTCTGTCCGTAACATTGCCAGAAGGAGTCCATCAAATCAAGCGCTTGTATCCAATTCCTTTTCCTTGTTATTGGGATTTTTTTACTAAGGACTACCGCCTCACATTTACAGTGCGCCCGTGCGTTGCTTGTACTGAAGATGCGATCGGTTGCACTGACTTTGAACCTAAGACTTGTTTTACCAATGCTTATCCGCAACATTGCTCTCAACTTCACAAAAATTACGAAGAAATACCGAAAACAACTTTTTTAATTCCACTTTTAGCAAGGGGGATAGGTGGCTAGCAGCTTACCCTGGACTAAAGGGGGAGTCTAGATTTATATGGATTATCACGGAAAATATACTTTAGGAGCCTCTAAAAAATAGCACGAATAAATAACAGATAATCCATGACAATCATCGCTCAACTTATTTATTTTTTCCGACATGAATTTATACAGTGCTAACTCACTCAAGGTCGAACTCAACCAAAGAGGCTGCCGCCTGACTCCCCAGCGAGAAACTATTTTGAGTGTTTTTCAAAATCTGCCACAAGGCAATCATTTAAGTGCGGAAGAATTATACAAGACTTTGCAGAATCAAGGAGAACGAATAGGCTTGTCTACTGTCTACAGAACGCTGCATTTATTAGCAAGGATAGGAATTTTGCGTGAACTAGAATTAGCAGAAGGACACAAACATTACGAACTGAATTTTCCCGAATTGCACCACCACCACCACCTGGTTTGCATTCAGTGTCACAAAACCTTTGAATTTAGCGATGAATCTATTTTAAGAATTGGCAAAAAGCAAGTTGAAAAAGCTGGGGTAGAACTGCTTGACTGTCAATTAACTGTGCGAGCTGTTTGTTTGGAAGCGCTACGGGAGGGATGGCCTTCTTTGGTACCCAGCAATTGGTTGTGTCCCAGATATCATTCGGAAATGGAGGAAGAAAGTAGTTGATAGGGATGAAATACACTTCGGTAATCGGGAATTGGTGGTCATTGGTAATTTGTGCTTTGTTATTCGTTATGAGCTGTTAGTTATTAGCACCTACAAATACCCAATGACAACTGACAACAGACTGCTAACTGCTGACGGGTGAATTCACTTTTGCAATCAAGCAACCTCAGAAGAATCGCAACGTTGGTGTTCCATCCGAAATATGTTAGCGTACAAACTAGCAATAATCTGTTTGCCTTCCTGCGTCAACTGCAAGTAACCGAGAGATTCACTGATGTGAGGATAAATGCCGCTCCAGTAAAACTTAGAGTAGCTTTGCAGCAGGTCCCCCGGATGTCGATAGCCCAAAAGTTTAGTAGCCCCGCTTTCTTCCAACTCGTAAAACAGCGCGCCAATTTTCTGCAAATATTGCGGGTTGCTGAGCTGACCTATCAAGTCAGCACCGCGCACTAAACTAGAGTAATTAACTGCATCCTCGTCCGTGTTGCCGTCAAGCACGGAGAAACGAGTCTGTTCTATGTTCTGCTTAATTATCTCCGCATTTATTAGCTTGTGGTTGCCGAAGCGCTCGTCAATGAACAATTTAGCTCTGTCAACTCGGTAAGGAGCTAAGCTAGCCGCTGTTGCACCGGGAGCAAGTGCAATTCTCATGCCATCTTTTCCAGTAGCATACAATCCTTCTGATTCTTGGTCTTGCCGGCAAACTCCTTTGACATATCCGATGTCTTGGCACAGCAAAGAAATGATGAAGTGCAGCCAATCTTCGCAGGAAACTCCGCCCTTGCGAATGTGTTTTCCCCGCAAGATTTCTTGACCGACTAAGCTAATGCAAATGGCGTGTTCTACATTGTGATAAAGAGCGTCGCTGTTGGCGATGTTTTCTAACGCCATTGCCCCCACCCAGGCAATAATGTCAGCATAGTCTGATTTGTAGCCTCCGTAAGTGCGGCTGTACCCGTTCTGAAGTTGTTCGATGAAAGCCTCGATCAGCAGTTCTGTAGAATTAAACATACCATGTCCTTTTACCTTAATATTTCCTTTTAAGAGCGGTGCATCTATTTGGGAGTCCTCTAATTTTATGGAGGAGATTTTAGCTCACAACTCATGCACCCCGTGTGCGTTATGCTCTGTGGGTGGCAGGTGGGTGGCAATCTCAAAACTCATTGACGCAGCTAGGCCCGGGGAGTTACCAAGCAATCTCGCGCCCTGAGTCAAAATTCCCAAGTAACTCAGTCCATCACTGACACCCATCCCCGCCGTACTGCATACAGCAGCCTGCTGACAATTTTTCGATCCTCTGAACTTTTTAAACTGTGAGAATTAATTGCGTATTGGATTTGCTGGAAGACAGTCCGATCGATCTTACCGGATTTCCAAATATTGAAGTAAAGTTCGGAAATTTTATATTCAGGAATATAAGCTTTGGTTGTCATCTGCAGTCAACTCAATGTATATTTCTTATTGTCCGGCAGTTTTAGATAATTTTATGTGATGTAGATCGGCTATAGACTGTGATGCGATCCCAGGCAGGAGTTAATGCACTTCTCCTCACAATCGTAATTTGATCGAAAAAGCGCGATATTGCGATCGTCATAAATTTTGCTGACGGCTCTGAAAATCATCATAGTTGCGCCTAAATTATAAGATGTCACATACCATTCTCCCGTTGCGCTCGCCCCTGGACAACTTGCAGCAAGGAAGGAAGTTTGATCGCGGGTCGCGCAAATTTCTTGCCAAAGAAACACCCGTCGTGTACAATATAGAGTCTGGTATCCTCACTTACCCATAATTATTTTCATTCATCCCGTCCCCCCAGAGGGGAAGGGACTTTCAGTGCGGATACAGCCAAATCACTATATTCAGCAAAAAGCTAGAAATGCCGTAACTCATGCCCACTATTCAGCAACTCATCCGTTCAGCACGGGAACAAACGCAGAAAAAAACCAAATCGCCAGCTCTCAAGAGTTGCCCCCAGCGCCGCGGAGTTTGCACCAGAGTGTACACGACCACCCCGAAAAAACCCAACTCGGCGCTGCGGAAGGTGGCTCGGGTACGGCTGACCTCTGGTTTTGAAGTCACCGCCTACATCCCTGGGATCGGTCACAACTTGCAAGAACACTCGGTAGTAATGATCCGGGGCGGTCGGGTAAAAGATTTGCCCGGAGTTAGATACCACATCATTCGGGGTACATTAGACACCGCTGGGGTGAAAGACCGCAAGCAGGGTCGTTCCAAATACGGGGCCAAGCGTCCTAAAGAGAAAAAATAACACGGAACTCGCCCGATCGTCGGGGTAGGGAAGCAAAAATAAATCCGATCGCGCCGCTCAATTGCACGCTCGATCGTCATAAATCGAGATGTGATCCCAAAACCCCAAACTCAATCATTCAAAATCAAAAATCCCAAATAGAACTATGTCTCGCCGCACAGTTATTCAAAAACGTCCAGTTCCACCAGATCCAACCTACAACAGCCGGTTGGTAAGCATGATGGTGAGACGGATCATGCAGCACGGCAAAAAATCCGTTGCCTCCAGCATCGTCTACGACGCCCTCAAAACCATCCAAGAACGCACAGGGGCTGAACCGTTAGACTTGTTTGAAAAAGCAGTCAAAAACGCGACACCCCTGGTAGAAGTCAAAGCCCGCCGGGTAGGTGGCGCCACCTACCAAGTACCGATGGAAGTGCGTTCCGATCGCGGTACAACACTCGCCCTCCGCTGGCTGATCAGATTTGCCCGCGCCCGCACTGGCCGCTCGATGGCAGCCAAGCTAGCCAACGAACTGATGGATGCAGCTAACGAAACAGGGAGTGCTATTCGCAAGCGCGAAGAAACTCACCGCATGGCTGAAGCTAACAAGGCTTTTGCTCACTACCGCTACTAACTGCAACACCGGGCATGGAGAAGAGCGCGATCGTGCGGTATAAAAGCATCGGGTGAGAAATTGGAAAGTGTAAGTTTTGAGTGTTGAGATTGCTTCTCTTGGCGCACTTGCGATTCGTGAAGCAAACTCAAAACTCTCAAAATCAAAACTCATGCACTCAAAATTTATGCACTCTCTGAATCCTCCATGTCGCATCCTTAATATTTTTGTAAACAAATCTTGCAAAAAATATTAAAATGTAACAATAAGCTCCAGAGACTTTTGTAAGTCACTGGGGAGTGCAAAATAGGGTTACTGTGTAGTATAATAGTATTATAACAGCAACACAAGATTAAGGAGGTAGCTGTGGCACGTACCGTCCCGCTAGAAAAAACTCGCAACATCGGCATCGCAGCCCACATAGACGCGGGCAAAACAACAACAACTGAAAGAATTCTGTTCTATTCAGGCATGGTTCACAAAATGGGTGAAGTGCACGAGGGAACAGCAGTCACTGACTGGATGGAGCAAGAGCGGGAGCGGGGAATTACGATTACTGCCGCTGCTATCACCACCAGTTGGAAAGATTACAAAATCAACATCATCGACACTCCCGGACACGTAGACTTCACGATCGAAGTCGAACGCTCGATGCGAGTGCTCGACGGAGTGATCGCAGTGTTCTGCTCGGTAGGGGGAGTGCAGCCGCAATCCGAAACAGTTTGGCGACAGGCCGATAGGTACAAAGTACCGAGGATCGTGTTCGTCAACAAAATGGATCGGATGGGGGCAAACTTCTACAAAGTCTACGGCCAAATTCGCGATCGAATGAGAGCGAACGCCGTACCCATCCAAATCCCGATCGGCAGTGAAGAAAACTTCCGGGGAATTGTAGACTTAGTGCAAATGAAAGCCTATATCTACAACAACGACATGGGAACCGACATCGAGGAAGTAGAAATCCCCGATGAAGTAAAGGATCTAGCCGTAGAATACCGCACCAAGCTGATCGAGTCGGTAGCAGAAACCAGCGACGCCCTGACGGAGAAATACCTCGAAGGCGAAGAGTTAACGGAAGACGAAATCCGCTTGGCCCTGCGTCACGGCACTGTCGAAGGTACGATCGTCCCCATGTTGTGCGGTTCGGCCTTCAAAAACAAAGGCGTTCAGTTGTTGTTGGATGCAGTCATCGACTACCTGCCGTCGCCATTGGAAGTTCCCCCAATTCAAGGGCTCCTGCCCAACGGCGACACCGCAGAACGATTTGCAGACGACGGCGCGCCCCTGTCAGCCCTGGCATTCAAAATCATGGCTGATCCCTACGGTCGGCTGACCTTTGTTCGCGTCTACTCCGGTATCCTCAAAAAAGGAACCTACGTCCTGAACTCCACCAAAGACAAAAAAGAGCGGGTTTCTCGCCTAATTGTACTCAAAGCGGACGATCGGATAGAAGTTGAGGAACTGCGGGCAGGAGACTTGGGAGCAGCCTTGGGTTTGAAAGACACCTTCACCGGCGACACCCTCTGCGAAGAAGGAGCGCCAGTGATTCTGGAATCTCTGTTTATTCCAGAGCCAGTCATCTCGGTGGCTGTCGAACCCAAAACCAAACAAGACATGGAGAAGCTATCCAAAGCCCTCCAGTCACTCTCGGAAGAAGACCCCACCTTCCGAGTCAACGTTGACCCAGAAACCAACCAGACAGTCATCGCCGGCATGGGCGAACTGCACCTGGAAATCCTGGTAGACAGGATGCTGCGGGAATTCAAAGTAGAAGCCAACGTGGGTCAGCCACAAGTAGCCTACCGTGAAACCATTCGCAAATCCGTCCGCGCCGAAGGTAAATTTATCCGCCAAAGTGGCGGTAAAGGTCAGTACGGTCACGTTGTGATCGAACTAGAACCCACCGAAGTCGGAAGCGGCTTTGAATTTGTCTCCAAAATTGTTGGTGGCACTGTACCCAAAGAGTACATCGGCCCGGCAGAACAAGGGATGAAAGAAGCCTGCGAATCAGGTATTGTAGCAGGGTATCCCGTGATTGACCTCAAAGCTACTATGGTAGACGGGTCTTTCCACGACGTAGACTCCTCAGAAATGGCATTTAAGATCGCCGGTTCAATGGCGATCAAAGAAGCCGTCATGAAGGCGTCGCCAGTGCTGCTAGAGCCTATGATGAAAGTAGAGGTTGAAGTTCCCGAAGATTACATCGGGAACGTCATCGGAGACCTCAACTCGCGTCGGGGTCAGATCGAAGGTCAAGAGACGGATCAGGGGATAGCCAAAGTTTCTGTAAAAGTTCCACTAGCAGAAATGTTTGGTTACGCCACCGACATCCGCTCGAAAACCCAAGGTCGAGGCATCTTCACAATGGAATTCAGCCATTACGAAGAAGTGCCGCGAAACGTGGCTGAAGCCATTATCGCTAAGAACAAAGGAAACTAATGATTTTAGATTTTAGATTTTGGATTTTGGATTAAATCCAAAGTCTAGAATCTAAAATCTAAAGTCTAAAATCGCTAAAAGAAACAAGGAACAGATCAAGAATGGCACGCGCAAAATTTGAACGGAATAAACCCCACGTAAACATCGGCACGATCGGTCACGTTGACCACGGCAAAACAACTTTGACCGCCGCGATTACGATGACTCTCTCTGCACTAGGTCAAGCAAAGGCTAAGAACTACGCCGACATCGACGCTGCGCCAGAAGAAAAAGCACGGGGTATTACGATTAATACTGCTCACGTGGAATACGAAACCACAGGTCGGCACTATGCCCACGTAGATTGCCCCGGACACGCTGACTATGTGAAAAACATGATCACCGGTGCTGCTCAAATGGACGGCGGCATCCTAGTAGTGTCAGCAGCAGACGGCCCCATGCCTCAAACTCGCGAACACATCCTGCTAGCTAAGCAAGTTGGCGTTCCCAGCTTGGTTGTGTTCTTGAACAAAGAAGACATGGTGGATGATGCTGAACTTTTGGAATTGGTAGAACTGGAAGTTCGCGAACTTTTGAGCTCTTACGATTTTCCGGGCGATGACATCCCCATCGTCACAGGTTCGGGATTGAAAGCTCTCGAAGCGATGCTTGCTAATCCCAAGACTGTCAAGGGCGAAAATGAGTGGGTTGACAAAATCTACAAGCTGATGGAAGAAGTAGATGCTTACATCCCCACGCCAGAGCGCGAAATTGACAAGCCTTTCTTGATGGCTGTAGAAGATGTATTCTCGATTACGGGTCGCGGTACTGTTGCTACTGGTCGGATTGAGCGCGGCACAATCAAAGTCGGCGAAACAGTCGAATTGGTGGGTCTTAAGGACACTCGCAGCACTACGGTGACTGGTGTGGAAATGTTCACCAAGCAGTTGGATGAAGGTTTGGCCGGCGACAACGTGGGTCTACTGCTACGGGGGATTTTAAAGGCGGATATTGAACGCGGAATGGTGATTGCCAAGCCGAAAAGCATCATGCCTCACACTCAGTTTGAATCTGAAGTGTACATCCTGAAGAAGGAAGAAGGCGGTCGGCACACGCCCTTTTTCTCTGGATATCGCCCTCAATTCTACGTCCGTACCACTGACGTGACCGGCACGATCGCACAATTCACCGCTGATGACGGTAGTGAAGCAGAAATGGTGATGCCCGGTGACCGGATCAAAATGACTGTTGAGTTGATTCACCCGATCGCGATCGAACAAGGAATGCGCTTCGCTATCCGCGAAGGCGGCCGCACCGTCGGCGCCGGCGTTGTTTCCAAAATCCTTAAGTAGGAATCCGATAACAGCTTAAATAGCAGAAAAGCCACCAAATTTAATCAGGCTTTTCTGCTATTTAGTGATTAGTCATTAGTCAAGATTCCGAAGTTAGCAGTTAGCTCAAAAACAACTGCAAATAGACGACAGACGACAGACAACAGACAACAAACAACAAACTGAACCTCGAAAATTCAAGAAACAAAAATGGCAACAATTCAACAGCAAAAAATTCGCATTCGCCTCAAAGCTTTCGATCGCAGGATTCTAGACGCATCATGCGAAAAGATTGTAGATACAGCAAATCGGACAGCAGCCACAGCGATCGGCCCGATTCCCCTACCCACAAAACGGCGGATTTACTGCTTGCTGCGATCGCCCCACGTAGACAAAGATTCTCGCGAACACTTTGAAACCCGCACGCACCGCCGGATTATCGACATTCACCAGCCATCGGCCAAAACAATTGACGCTTTGATGAAATTGGATTTGCCAGCCGGCGTAGATATCGAAGTCAAGCTGTAGATTGAGTTATCGAAAACTCGGAAAGAAGGAACAAAGATTAAATAAATTGTTCCTTCTTTTTGTTGAAATTTTCCTAGTCATTAGTTATTAGGTATTAGTTATTAGTTAATAATTAGCAAAAATTTCTGCTCCGACACGAACTTAAATAATTATTCTTAATTAAGGCGCGATCACTACAAAAATGCTCCTTTAGCAGTCGCTATCATCGCCTTTGGACTCACTTAGTTTACCAAAAAGGTATATTTAACATTTTGACGAAATAACGCCTTTGTCAAGCTGCCAGCACCGGAGATAGCTCGCCGTCGCTTCCGTTGCGAGCGAAAAAGCCCGATCGCTCCTGCCCCGGAATTGCCTTTAATCAGTTAAAGTAAGAAAAATAAGCGCAAGTACCGTCACTTTTGAGCGACAATGGCATCCTCTTCCTCTGTAGCAGTTCGCGAACTCCCCTTATTTCCGTTGCCGGAAGTGGTTCTATTTCCAGGTAGGCCACTCCCACTGCAAATCTTCGAGTTTCGCTATCGAATCATGATGAATACGATTCTGGAGGGCGATCGGCGTTTCGGTGTACTCATGTGGGACCCCAACCAAAACAAAGTCTCTGCCGTTGGCTGTTGCGCCGAAGTGATTCACTGCCAACGCCTGCCCGACGATCGCATGAAAATTATGACTCTCGGGCAGCAGCGGTTCCGAGTGCTCGACGCCGTTCGGGAAAAACCCTATTTAGTCGGTCTAGTAGAATGGATCGAAGACGAACCGCCGCAAAAAGACCTCAGACCTTTGGGAAAAGATGTCGAACAACTGCTGAGAGATGTAGTTCGCCTCTCCAGCAAATTGATGGATCAGCCGATCGACCTGCCCGAAGACATTCCCAGTTTGCCTACAGAATTGTCCTACTGGGTAGCCAGCTACCTTTACGGCGCAGCGACAGAACAGCAAACTCTTTTAGAATTGCAAGATACTGCTGCGAGATTGGAACGCGAAACCGAAATTTTGACTTCTACTCGCAATCATTTGGCAGCGAGGACTGTACTTAAAGATACGCTCAAGTAGCCAATGGGCGCAGGAAAAAAGTACGATCGGTTTGACCTGCATTGAAGAAAGAATTACACACAAATCATACCATTTTCGATTTTCAATTTTCGATTGGGAATGAGTTATGAACTAAGGGTTTGGAGATGGCCTACAGTTCCATTCTTTTTTGGAACTGGTATCTGTTTAATTCTTAACTTCAAACAGGTTCGGATAGGTTCCTTATAGCAGTAAATGCTTGTGTTAGACAATCACGACCAACCGAAACCATACGATGCAGTTAGAGGCGGTCAACTGCCACCTCCTGTGGGCGGTGTAGTGCTCGGCGGACTAGCAGGAGTTAAACATCGGCTGTCTAGTTCTGTCAACGAACATCGAATGGCCGCCCTGAGAGAGACATTGAATTACGGCGATGCAGGCTTAAAAATAGTCATCAAGATTTGTCAAAGCGAAACAGGGCCAGTGCAGCGGGCAGCCTGCGATTTGCTTCGACAAAGGCTGAATTCGATCGCCCGCGAAAAATTACAGGCTTTTGTAGCTTCAAGTTCAGATTCAGAAGCAGAGTTAGACAGCACGGAAAAAATATTAAAGCACTCATCCGGTGCAGTCTCAGAAAAAAATTACGATCGGCAAATGTCCGAAGCACAGTTAATATTTGAGACAATTTCGCAGCAGATGCAACCAAATTTGTTGCTATTAGAAGCACTGGTAGCCTCTGTAGAACGCGAAGAATTTACTACTGAATTGATGAATCTTTGGGAACTATTAATCTTAGAAATTCAGGAACCTCTCAAAGAACTGCGTCAGGCTGTTGGCATTGCGATTTCCGCCCAACTGCGGATTCAGTGGCTGTACAATCAAGCTGAATCTCAAGCCAACCAGTGGCAGCAGCGAGCTTTGCTAGCTCTTCAGACACAGGATGAAAATTCAGTCCGCCTCGCCGTGGTTCGCAAGCAGGTTCAATTCGATCAGGCAGCAGAACTAAAAATTGACTTAGACTACCAAACTGTGCGAGTAGAAAATCTCAACCGCAACTTGCTGGCTTTGGAAAGTAAGATTGCTCAAGCTAATTCCAAGAAAGAGATCCTCAAGATGCAGCTTCATTTTGCTAAGGTACAGCAGCAAATAGACTTCACTTTCAGCCAAGTCAATAGTATATTTTTTAGTCCTTAGTTGTCGGATTCTCCGGTTATATATTCCGTGAGATCAAACTTGTCTGACGCAAAAATGTATAGCCCCACTTAAAATTGCTTCATCTAGCTTAGCTCCCTCAAGATTAGCACCGCATAAAAATGCGCCGCTCAAATTAGCACCGCTCAAATCAGCTTCTCTCAAATCTGCGCCCTCAAGGTTACTTTCACACAAAAAAGCGTTTTTCAAGTTGGCTTTTCTGAGGCTCGCTCCCCGCAGTTTAGCCTCGCTTAAATTGGCTTTTTCGAGATTGGTATTGTCCAAGCAAGCATCTAGGAGATTCGCTTCCATCAGGTTTGCGGCGTACAAGGATGCTCCGCTCAAATTAACACCAATCATTTTGGTGTCGCTCAAGTTGGCGTTTTCCAAGTTTGCCTCAATCATGTCGGCTCCTGTTAATCGTGCGAAACTTAGATCGGCTCGGCTCAGGTTAGCTCCATTGAGTTTTGTCATGACCAGGCAAGCATTCTTGAGCTTGGCAGCTATTAAGTTTGCACCCCTTAAGTTTGCCAAAGCAAAATTTATTTCTTTGAGATTCGCGCAGGCTAGATTAATATGAGTTAGGAAAGCTTCTCGCAAAGAAGCCTCTTTCAAGTTTGTTTCATGAAAATTTCTTTCTCCGGCTGCGTATCGTTTGAGAAGTTCATCAGCATTCATCTCACCAGCCTCCTAAGCTTGACTTAAAAAGTATACTACATAAAAGAAAATTATACTACTGACAGTACATTGTAGCAACCAAAGATTTTTAAAGTTTCTGTGTGATTTTTTAATTCTTCGAGTGCAGAGCGAACAAATGCTTGGCAGGCGTTAGCCTCAACGTCCATAAAGAAAATATATTCTCCGAGGGATCTTTTAGTCGGTCTAGATTCAATCCGACTTAAATTAATACCCCGACTGGCAAATACTTGCAAAGGTTTTACCAGTGCTCCCGGCATATTGGCAGGTACGCTAAAAGCTAGTGAGGTATGGGTGCAATTAGACGGTGAAGCATCAAGGATCAACTCAGGAGCAGATTGTGTAATGGATTTAATGGATGAGCGAGCCCCTGATTCTACGTTTCCGATTTCTCCACCACTCCTGCTGAGTACCCAAAAGCGAGTGTAATTATCGGGATAATCATTAATGGGGTGAGCTAACACTGGCAAATGGTAAAGTTCAGCAGCTCTTGGGGAAGATATCGCTGCTACATTTCTATCTTCCAGATATTGCAATGCTTCCGTGGTAGAATTCGCCGGAATTAATTGAGCTGAGGGAATAAACTGCCCCAACCATACCTGACACTGAGCTAGCGCTTGCGGGTGAGAGTAAACTTTTTGAATCTCGTTAAAATTTTTGGCATTAGACACCAGGGCGTGGGAAATTGGCAAAACTAAGGCGTGTTGAATGCGGAGTTGATCGAGTCGCCACAGTGTATCTAAGGTGACAGTCACGCTGCCTTCGATCGAATTTTCGACGGGTACAACTGAATAGTCAACCTGCCCTACGGCAGATGCCTCTAGCGCTTGGGAAATGGTGGAATAAGGACATAGGGTGCATTCCAAGTTAGTTTCCAAGCTCAACCAATTGACATAAGCTAGAGCCGCTGTTTCTGCATTTGTACCAACAGGGCCGAGATGTGCGATAGAAATTTTCATTTAGAGGCAATTTTAGGTTACAAATGTTTGCTTTACTCTCATCAGCTAGGAAGTATGATGAAAAATTAGCGATGTCGCGAAAGGTTTTATCAGTGATTTCTCGGATGACATTGCTGGGTTCGCGACTTAGTGCGCGACTTATGTCACCTTAAAAAAGGTGATACTTTATTAAGATATGCTTAGGAATCCTTTATTTTGATATTTTCTCATGTATATCCGCTTTAATTCTTCCCAATCCGTTGAACTCGCCGTACCAGAGGAACGGGTTCCCATTCAACATTATCTGCGCCAGCCGAGGCGACTGGTGAACGCCCTTGTCGATCGAAGTCGCACAGAGCAGCTAAGCGATGACTGTTTCCGCCTAAAAATGCGACCGTTACAATTTATGATGCTGAGCATTCAACCCACAGTAGACATGAGGGTGTGGGCTGAGTCGGATGGCACAATCAATTTGGAGTCCGTCGCCTGCGACATTCGTGGCGTAGGTTATATAAATGATCGCTTTGCTCTCAATCTCAAAGGAAAGCTTTGTGTACACCAAAGCAGCGGGGTAGCATACTTGAAGGGAAAAGCGGATTTGGAAGTGCAAGTAGAATTACCGCCGCCGTTTTGGCTGACGCCCAAACCCATTTTAGAAGCAACGGGGAATGCTTTGCTCAAGAGCGTACTGCTGAGCGTGAAACAGCGGTTGATGTACCAGTTGCTCTTAGATTACCGCCGCTGGGCAAACAGCGAAAGTGAGCTAATATCGATCGATCTCCCCCCAATCTTATCTTTAGAAGGCTGACATTCTACTACAGAACCTGTTAATTAATGTATAGGGATATTTAGGCACAAATCAGGCCACTTACCACAATATTAGTTAGACGCTCGAATTGGGCATCGGTCTCTTTGTTGGAACTAGCCAGCAGGGAGAGATAGCTGCTGGTCAGTCAAGATCGATGTGAGTCAGCCCCCCATGTTCATCGTCTTCGATGATTCCCACGCCCCCAGGCCAAACTGTTGACATGTCTTTTGAAACTTCGTCCTTTTGGCGGAGTTCGCGCTGCGGTGGCTTGATTATTTTGCCCGGTTGATTCGTGGCGGCCACCCGAATCCTGATTTTTGGCCCGGAATTGCCCAAGCGAATTGTCATCCCGTCCACAACGGACACCTGAGCGATCGGTCTATCATCTACATAAGTGCCGTTAGCACCAAAATTAATAATTTCCCAGCCATTGGCGTGATTCCACAGCTCTACGTGGTGGCGGGAAACTACAGCGCTGTAAATAATTACATCATTGTCGTTCGATCGACCGATCCGAACCACCGGTTCTGATTCAAAACACCAACTTTGAACTGGGACAGACTGGATAGGATGTAACAGAGTTAAGGTAATCACTGATGTTTTGACACTCCACCGCCAGACAGAAACGGGGATACTTCCAGAGAGATTTTTTGGGAGAAAACTGCAAAAAATTTGCTTTTTAAAGGCGTCGTCAGTGCGCCACTATTCCCTCTATCTGCCGTAAAAGTCAAACTTTTGGCGGCTTGAGGCATTTCAACCAACTTTTGAGGGTTAGCTTTTGGGGCAGGCGCAAATTTTTGCTGTCCTCGGTAACAACCACACACGATGTTATTAATCGGGTGAACTTCCCAGTGATGGACAGTGGTTAAAACCGCTTGATTAATTTGGTCTGTGAGGACGCGATTGTGCCGATGGGTGAGCCGCTCAATTCGATCGGCTAAATAATCCTTTTCCCGCTGATGAACCAGAGAATTTAACTCAGACCCGTGCGGGCTGCACCGCTGATTCAAGTTCTCGATGGGGCGACAGTCACTGCTCAACGACTCGCTGTTTATAAAGCAAGAAGTTAACCAATTATTAATCCTGGGGTCTCTAGATAAAATACTTGTTGATTGTATCCAACAGCATAGGTCTTTTTGAGTTGCTAACATTTTCCTTATTGATGCGATACCTTTAAAATACAATGCTTTGAGCAGCACTGGAATTTTGAGCGACAACGCATCAATCTCTCATAGCGAAAATACCGATCGACCTTCCTCGCGCGCGCGGCCCCAAAATGTGAGCGGCAATTAGTCCCCCGGCGAGCGGGAAGGCCAAAGTTCAGCTCAAATCTAAGTCGGGCGGCTCCGGGTTCGGCTCTGGTCGGACAGATTCTTGCCTTTGCCGCTTCAACTCTGCAACTTTTTCTTGAGCTACATCCCTGACTTCGAGAGCTTTATCTTGGAATTTTTCCGCCAGACTTTGAGCGCCCCGCTTCACACCTGCCACATTTTTGAGAGTTCTGTCGAAATCTTCATGTAAAAACTCTGCTACCAGACCGACTTTTTTGTGCAGTCCCTCCGCGTACTGCACTGGCTCCGATACAGCAGCTTCAGAGACGATCGCCCGCTTGCTGCCGATAGTCGAAATAGCTGCCACAGGTAACAAGTAAATGTCGTCTAAAACACCGCGCCAGCCGCTCGATTTAAATAGGTAGTGGGTGACTGAACCCGTGCGGACATCAAATAGGTAGTCAACCACTGCACCTGCCTTATTCCCAGCGTCCGTGAGCACCTCAAGGCCGATCGGACAAACAGCTTGTTCCGGCTGATGCAATTCCGGCAGTTCCGGGTTAATGGTGACAAAAACATTTTCCCCCACCGTATCAACTTGCGCCCAAGCGAACCAAGTTTTTTTGCTGCCCAAAAGTCCCGACTTGCAAGTAAAGCCGATCGCTCGCTGGGAGTGAGCATCGAGCCAAACTCGATCTACCCTGCCGACCTCTTCCGCCGTTCTGCGGTCGATCGTGCGTCGGTTGAGCAGTTCGCTGCGCCTAACAATCTGTGGTGATGTACTCATAAATAAACTCCTGAGTGCCGCCTTTGAAAAATGTCGATCGTCCAAAGAAGCCGATTTAATATTCTTCTTCCGAATAATGGCGATTATTATCTGCCTCGGTTAACTCCTCCTCTTCCCTGGAAGTGCCAACTTCTTTTTGGTCGGGAACAGGAATCGTGCTAATGTGCACGCCGCCCGAGGGAGCGTTAATTTCCTTAGCCTCCCTGGGCTTGACGCTAATTTGTCCTAACTGGACTGAGGACTGATTCGGGCCTACGTTGATTTGAATTTTCGGCCCTGAGCGAGCCAAGTGAACGATCAGACCGTCCACAATGGGAACCTTAGCGATCGGCTTACCATCGAGGTAAGTGCCGTTGGTACCTAAATTGATCAGTTCCCAAGTTATGCCGCTGCGCCGCAATTCGATGTGGCGACGAGAAACCACAGCGCTAAAAAGAACGACGTGGTTTTCCGTCGAGCGCCCGATCCGGACGACCTGCTCGTCTTCAAAGATCCAACTGCGGACGGGTATAGACTGGAGTGGATGTAGCAAGGTCAGCTTAATCACATTGGCAGCATTGAGTTTTGGTAGAGCGCCTTAATATGCGATTTTAGATTTTAGACTTTCGATCGCCCAATCCAAACTCGCTCTAAGAGATTTGAAATAAAAACGTAACCAGGTCTCCTTTGCCCAGAGAGATGCGGTCTCCCGGTCGCAACCGGTGGCGGTTTCCCTTGGGTAGCGGAGTATTGTTGACGTAAGTGCCGTTGGAACTGCCTACATCTTCTAGGTAGCAAGCATCTCCCTCCACCCGGAGATTTGCGTGTACCCGAGAAACTATCTCAGAATTAGCAAATCCCGAAACATCAATATCCGGCGGTACTAAGTCATTTGGCTTGCCTATGTGAACCACAGACAGACTGTGAGGCAATTCCATCGGCGTATTTGTCTGAACGTGTAGCAGGCGGGCCGACTGCTGTTGCAGTTGAGTTTTAGCTACACCTGCTGGCTGTGGGCCCGGAACCGTAGGAGAGATATTTACTGGTGTTGCCACCGATTCAGTTGTAACAGGAACCGAGGGCGATGGCGGGGGATCGGGAATCGTCGGAATGCTGGCGGGAGTTTTTTCCAAGTTAAGGCCCTTATTCAGGGTAACTAGAGGTTCCGCCATCAGGGGATCGGGTGGGACTAAATCCGGCGCCGGTGACGATACCACTGTGGGGCCTACAGGTGAGGGGGACGGTACTGTCACCTCAACTTCTGGAACTATGGAACCCGGACGCAAGTTAAAGCCACACTGGCCGCAAAATGCTGCATCTGTCTGAACTGCTGCACCGCAGTTCGAGCAACTTGCGGTAACAGGTAAAGGCGTGTAGCAAGCCTCACACTGGCTGGCCCCGTCGGGGTTCTGGTGATTGCAATTGGGACAGACAATCATCGATTTCTCCTTGCTATCGGCCAGATTTTCAAATCAGCCTCATAAAAATACTCGTGTATATGGTCAAATTTTAACTTTAACCGCCACAATTCTTATATTGCTTCGCTAATACTAGCAACTGAGCTGACGCCGTGACGTTAGCTGTGATGGGCAAGATTGAGTTAGTGATAATGCTGACTGTGTTGGCACGCTTGCGGCTCTGTCGGCTATTTTACTGCTTCGCCAGCCGCCGCATCGAGCAGCCACCAAAGCTCGCCTTCTGGTTGAACGAGTCTGGCTGGATAAGTCATGTCGTCGGCTGCGGGGGCAAAAATTTGAGCAAGGGCGGGTTGTTTGCTGGCTCCTGCGACCATGAAGATGACGCACCGGGCCCGGTTGATTAAGGGGACTGTAAAGGTAATGCGCGGTTGACCGTCTTTGTTGCCGACAGTTACTAGGGCATCGCGGACTTCCAAGGCTGCTGTGCCGGGAAATAGAGAGGCTGTGTGGGCGTCGTCTCCTATGCCCAATAAAATGATGTCGAAGGCAGGAAACTCGCCCTCGGATACTTTGAAGAACTGCTGCAATTCGGTTTGGTGCGCCGCAGCGTCGGCTGCGGGGTCGCCGGCGCCTGTGGGCATGGGGTGGATGTTGCTGGCGGGGATATTCACTCGATCGAGCCACGCGAGGCGCGCCATTTTTTGATTGCTGTCTGGATGTTCTGGGGGAACGTAGCGTTCGTCGCCCCAGAAAACGTGAATTTTCTCCCAAGGCAGGTCTTGGGCTGCGATCGCTCTGTAGAGGGGTTCGGGTGTGCTTCCGCCCGCTGCGGCGATCGTACAAAGTCCGCGTTCGGCTATGGCTTCTGAGATTTTCGACAGCACAATCTCCAGCGATCGATCTATTAGTTGTTCCCGATTTGCTAATACTTCAACTACTTTTTTCATTAATTTCCTCTCAACTTTCCTTGGGTGTTATTCTCAGCAATTGCCAATTTTACCTTGACATTTTGGTTTGAGGTCGATCTGCTGACATACCCGGCAGACCGGCCACAGCACCCCATAATATTTTATCATCTTATGCCCCTTGATTTAAGGAAAGCAAGACATATTTCTACCAATGCTTTATTGATTTTCATCGGTTGCATTGAGCTTTCGCAACTTTCAATCAAAAGTTTGATCGTACTCGGAGCATCTCTGCAGAAAGTAAAAAGCGTTTTTTGGGACTTTGCTCCGTCCCGCACAGCAAAATCTATAAATATAGCCAGCCGGACGATCGCACACCGACAGTAAAAGCCAAACCGAGATGCTCCCGATCGCACTTATCCCGGCATAGCAAAAATAATCAAGATTGATGTGGTAGACTAGGAAAAATAGTTTTAAATCCGCACGCTCGGATGGAAGCAAAACTATGTCAATTTTTAAGCGATTTCCTACATCTGTCCGCTATCTAATAGCGCGGTTGCGCCACTGGACGCAACCCGCAGTTTGGGCTCCCTTAGCCGTGCTGTGTGCGGGGGGGTTATTTATCTGGGAGGTCTCGGTAAATCCAGAAAGGTTGAGCATAGATGGCGAAGAAGAACCAGCCTCAAACACTCCAGCTTCGCTATCGGGGCTATCTGCTGAAGATACCGCCATTGCGGCTGAAATCGACAGCTTACCAGTGCTAGTCAATCAGTTTAATGGCTCTACTGCTTCTGAACTAAACTTGTTAAATTCATCAGTAGTAAAAAGCAAAGGTTTATTCGAGGAACTTCGAGATCGGGACTTAGAAACTCCTCAGCCATCTTCAGCCCCCAAGCGGGTAGGAAGCAGTGGATTTTTATCCTTGCCAAATTTAGCAGATCCTGCTGTCGAGGGCGGAAACAATAACCCCCAAAATTCCAGCTTGCCAAGTTCAAACGCCACATCAGGGTTGAGTTTATCTGGCAGTGGGAGACTGACTTCCGGGATAAAAACGATCGAGCCTGAGTCTGGGGGTACAGCGACAGCCACTTTATCCCAGGCGTCGAGTGATGCTAATTCAGGTAAACAAAACGAAAATTCTCTGCCTTTGAGTCCGCTGCAAGCAGCTATGAAAAAATACGTCGTTGCTAACACTTCGGCAACGGCGGCTTCGGCTCAGAAAAGAGCAGACTCGGCTAAATTGCTCGATCGACCGGCTTCCGATCCGGCGGCAGGAAATGCGACAAATTTACTCCCAACAACCGCTACAGCTCAAAGTGGAGCAAATCCTGTGAATGTTCCCACAGCACTTCTCCCACTTGTGGCTCCGACAAATACTGTGAGCAAGGAATCTCAAGAATTCTTACAACCGACAGCTACAGTCCCTGAATCATTGGCTGGGTTAACTTCCCGAGTACCCAGCCTTCCCGAAATTAATGCAGGGGCTGCAACGGTGGCTTTGCCGAAAAATCCCTACCAAACTAATTTATCTGGCTCAGGCTTCGCACCTGAAGTTCAACCTGTGTTACCTCCAGTAACCATACCTTCGCCAACACCTCTACTTCCAAATGTCGGTCCATCTCCCTTTCCGAATGGGATTGGCGGAAGCAAGATAATTAGCCCTCAATTCTCTCCTAATTCAGCTAATTCTCAATTTCAAACACCTCCACCGAGTCAGCTTAATTTGCCGGAGCCACCTAACTTTGGAGTTGTTCCCCAAAATACAAGTCAGGGCGTGCAGCCCATTCAACCTCAAACTTTTGCTACACCCCGCTCCCTGGCTCCGGGACGCTACATTGGCGGTGGCGAAATCAATACTTTTTCTAATCCTTAAATGAAGGAAGTTCGGCCACGAAAACGATATTATCAATTCCCAATACTTAGGCTACGCTGTTCCTGGGCTTCGACTTGGGTTTTCCTCAGCATAGTCGGAGGGAAGGGAGCCGAAGGCAGTCGAATTGCAGTACAAGTTCCGAATTCGCCATTCCCAATGTTAGTGTAGTGGTAAAACTTACCTAGCGGCGGCCCGCACCAACAACAATCCTCCGATTCCCAAGCCAAACATGATCGGCAGCCAAGCCGACAGAATCGGAGTCAAAACAGCTTTCACGCCCATAGAACTGGTGATGAAAGAAAATACGTAGTAAGTAAAAATCACAACTACGCTAATACCAAAACTCGTTCCTCGGCCGGAGCGGCGCGGTTGAGTTCCCAAAGCCGCTCCCACTAAACCAAATACCATGCACACGAAAGGAAAAGCATATTTTTCTTGAATTCGCACCTTTAATTTGCGAATTTGCGGTTCGTCGCCACTGTTTTTAAGGATATCCAAACGCTCTAAAGCTTGGGCAATGTTCATTTCCTTAAAATCCCGGGCTCTCGCAGCTAAATCTAAGGGCGTGCGGGGGAGTTGCAATTGCTGGTGTTGAAACCTAACTATATTGCGGTAAGAGCCATCAGGAGCTACTATATAAGCGGTTCCGTTGAAAAAATCCCAGGTATTTTCTGAGGGATTCCAAGTAGCGGATTCTGAAGAAACGATTTGATTGAGGCCTGGGGTGGAGCGATCGATAATTGTTAAACCTTTCATTTGCTGGCCGTCAAACTGTTCTGCATAAAAAAAGCGGGCGAGGATTTCGTCGCCGCCTTTTTCTGGTTTGCGAAATTCTGTGTAGATAATATTTCTATCTTGAAATGTGGGTTTTTCTCGCTTCAGGGCTCTGTCTAAAGTCAGAGTAGCTCTGTAGCTAGCGGCGGGTACAACTAACTCTTGCAAACCAAAGGTGAAGCCGGCAACAATTAAACTCATAACCACTGCAGGCAGTATCAATCGGTAAACGCTAACTCCGCAACTGCGGAGGGCGATGAGTTCGCTGTCGCTTGACATTCGGCTGTAGGCCATTAAGGTTGCTAGCAGCATTGACATGGGGAAAGCCAATACTACGAAGTAGGGAATTTGCAGGAGAAAAATTTCTATGGCTGCGCCGTAGGGGAGGCCGGATTCTGCTACTCTGCGGACTAATTCAAATAAAGCTCCAACTGTGACGGCGACGGATGTAAAGAGTCCGACGCCAAATAAAAAGGGGCCGATTAGTTCTTTGGTAATGTACCAGTCCATTACTGAAATTCTCGGCAGCCAGTTGATGGGATTCAAAGAATTGGATATTGCTATTTTCATACTTTGGGATTTTTGCAGTTGGCTCCTCAATCTAACATCTCAAATCTAAAATTATGGCGGATGCGGAATGCCTTCAAAAGACTATCGCACGAAGTTGTCACCTAAGTAATACTGTCGCACTAAAGGGTTGCTGTAGAGTTCTTCTTCAGCCCCGGAGGCTAAAATTTGGCCGTCTCGCATGATGTATGCTCGATCGGTAATTTCGAGGGTTTCTCGGACGTTGTGATCGGTGATGAGGATGCCGATTTTACGATCGCGCAGTTTAGCAATAATGGTTTGAATTTCGTCTACGGCGATTGGATCGACGCCTGCAAACGGTTCGTCTAAAAATAGGAACATGGGCCCGTCTCGCCCTGCAGCTAATGCTCTGGCTAGTTCAGTCCGCCGTCTTTCTCCCCCGGATATTTGAATTCCCAAACTAGATGCTATTTTTTCTAAGCGAAATTCTTGCAATAGGAAATCGACTCGCTCGCGCCATTCCCAGCGCGGCACTTGAGTTTGTTCTAAAACTAACAAAATGTTGTCCCGCACGCTCATGTTTCGGAAAATGCTTGCTTCTTGAGCGAGATAGCCAATTCCCAAATGTGCTCGCTGGTGCATCGCCAATTTAGTGATGTCTAAATCGTTTAGCCAAACGGTGCCTTGATTGGGTTTTTCTAATCCGGTTGCTATGTAAAATGTTGTGGTTTTGCCTGCACCGTTGGGGCCTAGCAATCCTACGATTTCTCCTTGGGCTACTGACAGGTTGACGCGACTAACTACATTGCGTTTTCCGTAGGATTTGTGAATATTTTCGAGTACAATTTTCATTTTCGCTCCCGGCAACCTCTACAAGCTAAATTTCAGACTGCGGCTTTGTGCGATCGAGTCTCTAATTTAAATTTTACCTTTTCAAGTTTGTGAGTTTTATAAAGACGAAATTTCGCATCTATCCCAAGTAGTATGTTTTGGCTGAGGCGAAATTTCGCTGCTGCAAGCCACTGTTACCGGGGGGCTGTAGTTGGACGTGGGGAGCCCACTGCATTTTGGGCTGCCGCATCTTGTTCCGGGGCAACCAGATAGACAGATTCTACCTGTCCTGGGTTGTCTGGCAGGGCAATAAACCGCCCTTCGTCGATGAGGTATGTTATGGTTTCGCCGCGCAGGCTGTTGCCCTGCTGCAATACGTAAACATCTCCGCTGAGAATGATCCGGCGCTCGCGGCTGAAATATTGAGCTTGAGCTGCGGTTGCTTGTATTTGGCGGGCTGGATAGTTGATTTGGACGTTGCCGCGGGCTGTCACGATGCCGGTTTTGGAGTCGGCTTCTTGAATGTCCGATCGCACACTCAGAGTGCGGGGCGGCCCGGCTTGCGGGTAGGTGGGAGAGGCGATCGCGCCTGCCAGAGTCAGGGGCAAAAGCAGCGATAATCCTTTGAATAGTCGGGAATTGAGTAGTTTAGCGGAGGGCATCATAAGCTTGGAGCCTCAATATTTGTGAAATTGCTGAAGGGTATTATCTCCAGTTAGGTATTTTATCTTAACGGCCAGAAAGATTCCCGTGAGGTCGATCGACTTACCTGAGAGTCTCAACCAATTATCCTAGCAAGACAGCAGCACTTTCTTTGCCTGTTTGCCTGCGAAAGCTAATTTGCTGGATTTGCAAGTTTTTTGACGGTTTCGGCGATCGGGAAGTTTCGGGCAGCCTCTCAATGTACAACGCATAAGCTGGTAGTTTCACAGCGATGCCACAAATAACTTTTTCTCACGATCGGCAGCAAAAGCAAGACAGGCTTTAATATCTTCAAATGTAAGCTCTGAAAAATCCTCTAGAATTTCTGCTTCTGTCATACCACCTGCAAGATCCTCTAAAATTTATTTCATAATTTTTTCTAACAAAGAAAACAGTTTCTGAGCAGAAGGCTGGTCCATATCTACACCATAGAGAGATTTGCTGCTCTTTTCCCATAGATACATATTGTTACAGTGCCAGCACATCGATGCCTGTAGTACAGACTTTTCTTTGAAGTAAAAACGCAACCCAAATGCTGGTGTGTGGCAACGTGCCGAGTCACCCGGTATTAGTTGTCGCCATAGATGTGCTACTTGCTGTGCTAGCTCTCCTTTAAGTGTGACGGTGCGGCTTGATGTTATCAAATCACCTGACTTTGAAGGAAAGTATCCTGCCTCAAGTACATCAACTGCATCAATATTCGGCAGTTCAGGAATTTGGTTTTGCCTCCTTGTTTTTTTATCGTTTACGTCTTCGATTCTTATAATGTTTGAAGCTAAAGCAGGTACCGCCATTTCGGATTGAGCAGAAAATTTAGTCACAATTGATGTTACGCCCCACAAAACCAAAATGGACAGGGTGATCGCGCAAGCTTGCTTTCTCACACCACTCATGAAAACACTCCTATATGTTTCTCTGGACTTACCACATCACCGAAGAATCGAGGTCTAATATCAAGTCAGGTTAATTACTAATAAATCCTGTACTGGCCTGGTCGGACAAAAGTATGATAACTATTCAACCGGACATGATATAACTTATAATTGTCTAGCAAATGCGGTAAATACATAAAATGACCTAAAAATACGGCAGGTTGCTCATGTATGTCAACCCCTTCTTACTCCGATCGGAATCTCCTTTTCTCGATCGAATTCGCTCCCCCAGCCTGCTCATATTGAAGTTGGTTTTAGTTTAATAATTCGTGGCAATTGCAAGCCTGCAACTTCTGCACCTGTTAATAAAGGTACAAATTCAGCAACTTTTTCCGGCCCTGCTTGTTGCAAAGCGATCAAAAGTTTAGCACTTTGTCCGAGCAAGTCTTCAACAGCAATTCCAGCATAACTAGGCTGATAATAACTGAGCCGATTTATTCCTTCTCCCAGCAAGATTACTGCACCGCGCCAGTTGTGATTTCCTAAGTGATAAAGCGCGACGGCAATTTGTAATATTCCCTGATAAAATCTTTTTTCTGGGTCGCCAGCTTCCATCCACAAAGCCTCTAGTGTGTCGTGACAATCATAAAAGTCTTGACTATTAAACTGTTCGATACCTTGCCAAAACTCGCTCGGCATTTCCTCTGTCATTCGATTGGAGATTGGGTATTTTCGATGGCGGATGTGTGTTTGAGTAGGCGGCGATCGATTGTTTTTTAATAGCTAAGTCTTAAAAACAGGAAAAATTCCGACTTATTTTCAAAACTACTGCCATTTCACGACCGCCTACTTAACCGATTACATAGTATCTCTCACAGCTTGAATTTGATCCATTCCAATTTCCTGATTAGTTCCAGCGAAATCGTTATCTGGCGTCAAAAATAACATACAGTGACACTCTTTGCGCTCGCGCATGGGAATGCAGGGACAGTTCCAGTAGGCGGCTTTTACTTCGGCTTCTTTATCTTCGTAATGGCGACAAGGGCATAAGGGAGCGCCTAGTTCATCCTTGTGTTTTGCTAGTCCTTCTATCACGACAGCAGTGACGGAAGGTTCAGAACAAAAGTAAGTTCCCGTGCGCTTGGCGTAGGTTTCGGAGAAATTCTTCATCGCCTCCAAAGTTTTTTCGTTGGAGAGTTTAGATTTTTCTGTTGTGTTCATAGTTTAGGATCGGAGTTGAGGATGCTACGAGCTTTTGACAATTGTAGCGCAGAATGTGATTTTAAACACTGGTATATTTCTGTTTAGTTACAAGGAAGAAAACCTTGACAAAGATTGAGTTTTAGGTTGTTGGTTTTTTAGTGGTTTTTGTCTATCCCGGAGGGTGCGGCAAACTTGCGGCAGACCTGGTTTTTGGAGCTGCCAAAAGATTTGGGCGATCGCTCGCCCTCAACTATCATCCCCCAAAGGGGATTAAAATCGGATAAGATAGCACGGCACTCTTTCTGTGACGGCTATAGGCACGGCATCTGATGGCAACTTCCCCGAACCGCACCCACAGCAAAAAATCTCCTCTTTCTGGGCTGATTTGGCCGGCTGACACTGAGTTAGTCGGATTAGTGTTGGAATTGACTCCCCGCGCTGCTAGCTATCTGTACGCGCAGTATGCTATAGGTTTGCACGCTTGGTTTTTAGGTCAAGTACAGCAAACTGACCCGGATTTATCACAACTTTTGCACGATGAACAGTCAGAAAAAGCCTTTACTATTTCGGGATTGGAAGGTGATTTGCTCCCTGGTGGCAAAGAATTTCAGCTTTTGGGCGATCGCATTTATCGCTGGTACGTAACAGGACTTTCAAAGCCCGTAGTGCAGTGGCTGAGTCAGTGGCTGCAAAATTTGCCCAAAGAGATAAATTTGCGAAATGCTCCGCTGCTAATTCGGTCTTGGGATATTGCTTTTGCACCCACAACTTATGAGCAATTATTAACAGCAGAACCCCCATTTTTCCCAACCATTAAACTTAGTTTTGTGACTCCTACAAGCTTTCGTAGCAAAGGCCATCACTTCCCTCTGCCAGTTCCCGAAAATGTTTTTCACAGCTATTTGCGTAACTGGAATAATTTTTCGGGGGTAAAATTTGACCAAACAGAATTTTTGAATTGGATTGATGAAAATGCAATTATTAGCCGCCACAACTTGGAGTCGCAAAAGGTAGCGGCGGGCAAAAAAGGCATGGTAACTGGGTTCACTGGGGCTGTGGAATTTGGGCTAGGGCGATCGGCTCACAATCGTCCTGATTTTGTACAATTATTTTATGCTTTGGGGCGGTTAGCGCCTTACTGCGGCACTGGCCACAAAACAACTTTTGGATTGGGACAAACGCGAACACAATGGTTGACAGAAGCCCTACCTGAAGTGTCAATACAAAGCGTCTTGGGGGCGCGAATAGATGAATTGACAAAGAAGTTTATGGCACTGAGAAAGCGTAAAGGTGGAAGTCGCGCTGCTGAGATTGCGGAAACTTGGGCGACGATTTTGGGGCGCCGGGAATTGGGGGAATCTTTGTTTGATATTGCTGCTGATTTGGAAATGCCTTATGAAACTGTGAAAACTTACGTGAAGTTGGCAAGAAGGGCTTTGAAAGTGGAGGATTAGCGGGAACTTGTTGACTGTTGACTGTTGACTGTTGACTGATGACTGCTGACTAATGACTCTTAGTAAATAGGTATATGTCGTCTCGCTGATATTTTAGTTGAAATTGAGGGTTGTTTTTTAGTTGAGTTATGAGGTTTTCCACAAAAGCTCGATCGCTCATCCAGCCAGGATATCTGAGGTTCAGCAATACATAATCAAATTCTGCGAGATTTGCAGGCGGCGCGTTAGCCTGAGTTAATCTTACTACAGGGCGGTGCGCTAAATGCGGAGCAATCTGAACATTTGTTAAAACACTGCCTTTGGTTTCAACAAGAGAAATTGCCTCTCTGGTAGCTGGCAAAGTGTCGATCCCATTTAAATAAATAGTCCAAAAATAGCCGTATTTCGCTAAAGCTAAGAAAGAAATCAACGACCAAATTACAATGACTCTAGGCAATGGATAATTAGGAATTGGCAATCTATCAAATATTGTCTTTCCCTTTTGCTGATTGCTAGCTGCTAAACTGGAAATTACGGCAACCAACAAAAACGGCAATATCGGCACAGAATATTGATGAACTAAATCCCGCTGAGCGGGGCGATCGGAAAGAATATTCATCGCCAACATCGGCACAGCACTAATTAAAGATGACAGATGACGCGGGGACAGCCACCAAATTACTGGTAATAGCAATAAGGCTAAATATTCCAAAGTTTCTAAACAAAATAAACGCCCTAAAACTAGATTTGGTTTCACTATTAAATTAATAGCAATTTCCAAAACTGAGTTGCCCAAATATTGATATCGCCCAATTGCCGCGTGTTCTCTTCCCTGATTAAAATACGGTATAACTGCCTGAGTAACTACTAGGAACCAACCCGCGCCTAGAAAGAGAGCTATGAACCCACAATTACGTTTTTTGTCAAAACACAACAGCCACAAACCCATCGCAGCCACAGTTAAAGATAGGACGGCTTTGCAGCTCAAAACTAATACAATAGCAGCACAAAACCACAAGGTTTGATTGAGCCTCGCGGCTAAGATTGCTGCTAGCAGTGCTGGTAAAGCAATGACTTCTGGGTGGAAGTCGAAGAGATTGACATTAAATACTAATGGATAGAGGAGGTAAGTACAGGCGATCGCCCAAGATATGCTATTATTTAATCCGGCTTGACGTGCCAAACTCCAACTCGGCCAAGCGCCTAAAGCTAGGGCAACAGCTTGCACTAAAAAAAGCCAGTGAACATCTGGATATATTTTGTAAAGTAAAGCTAGGGGATAGAAAATAAAAGCAGCGTGATCCCCCCAAATATTTATTGCCATTAAAGAGGAAAATGGCGTTTGATTTTGGGAGATTAAATAAATTGCTTGGTCAAAAATTGCTAAGTCGAATGCAGTTGACTGAAACAAAGCGTGCCGCGCGCTGCTGGCGGCAAATAAGACTATCGTTGTCACGACAATCATTAAAAATACTGGATGAGATTTTAGGGATTTTAAAGTTAGCATTTTATTGGTTTAATCAGCCCTTCGTTTAAATAGCAGGACTTCGTTTTTTTGATAAGTTAATTTAAAATCGGGAGAAGTTTTAAGTTTATTTGCTAACGTAGCACCAAGTTTTTCAGTATCAGGCCAGGGATGGCGCAGGTTTAATAATATGTATTGAAATTCAGCTAAATTTGTTTGGGGCGAAATTTGTGACAGCAATTTTACTATGGGTCGGTGGGTAAAGTGAGGGGCAAGTCTATTATCTGTTAAAATACTGCTTTGCGGTTGAACTTGTGCGACTGCTTCGCGTGTAGCTTGCCAGGTATCCAGTCGATTTATGTACAGATAAAAATCTTTATATTCGCCCACACATAGGAAAATTAGTAATGACCAAATTATCATGATTCTCGGCAGTTGAATTCCCTGCCAAAGTTGAGAAATTCGGAAGTTTTTAAATTGTGGCAGATTGACCCATGTTAAAAAATGTTGCTTATTTGCTTTATCCTCTTCCTGATTGCCTTTTATTTCTTCCCTGTTCCTTGTTTCTTCCTTCGCGATTACTGCTAAAAATAAAAATGGAATTACAGGCACTGAATACTGATAGGCTAAACTGCGTTGAAATGACAAGTCAGAGAGGATATTTATCAGCAGGGTAGGGATGGCAGGAATTAGGGCGGTTAAATATTTTAGGCGTAGTTTGCCGGAAAATGGCAATAGCAGCCAAATCACAGGTAAGGTGAGGAGAAATAAATATTTGAATGTATCGAATGAAAGGATTTTTCCTAATACTAACTGTGGTTTTAATATGAGATTGATGATAATTTCTAGTACGGATTTGCCTAAATAGCTGTAGCGCCCGACTCCAGCGACTTCGCTACCGCTAAAGAAGGGGATGATTTTCTGGGAAGCTATCAAAAACCAAGCTGCACCTAGCAAAAGTGCGATCGCCCCGTACCGTTGCTTTTTTTCGCAAAAAAACAGCCAGAAACCCATAGCAACAACGGTTAGGGACAAAACCGCCTTGCAACTGAGAACTAACACAATAGCGGTACAAAACCACACAATTTTATTTAAACGCGCTGGCAAAATTGCTGCCAAAAGTGCGGGTAAAGCGATTACTTCCGGGTGAAAATCAAATAAATTGATGTTAAATACCACGGGATAGAGCAAATAAATCAATGCGATCGCACGCGATTGTTCTTGATTTAAACCTGCCAAACGCGCTAAACTCCACGTAGGCCAAGCCCCCAGGGATAATGCAACTGCTTGTACCAACAGCAGCCAATGCACATTCGGGTAAATTTTGTACAGCCAAGCTAGCGGATAATAGATTACCGCTGCGTGATCGCCCAAAATATGCATCCTCATTAAAGAAGAAAAAGGCGTTTGGTTTTGGCTGATCAAGTAAATTGCTTGGTCAAAAATTCCCAAATCGAAAGCAGTTGATTGGAATAAAGCGTGCCGTAAACTGCTACACAAAAAGAAAATTGCCGCAGCAGTAGCCATCGCCCAAACCAAACTCGACGGTAGCTGCGATCGACCTTCCTCTATATTTTCGGCGATCGAGACACTGATGTCCTCACGGTCATCAGCAAAATTTTCCCTATTCTGCATGAAATCTGGCACTAGGTGGTCACTCAAAATATGATTCCATCGAATGTGCTTTCCACGCAATAGTTAACCACTAATTTTTATCCCCGCAATCGTAATATTAGAATAATCCACAAAACATTAAAAAATTGTGAAAGCAATAACTCTTCTCGGCTCCACAGGCTCCATCGGCACTCAGACTCTGGATATTGTAGCTCAATACCCCGATCAATTTCGGATTGTCGGGTTAACCGCCGGACGAAATGTAACGTTGCTCGCCCAGCAAATTCGTCAGTTTCGACCGGAAATTGTCGCGGTTTGCGACGAAGATAAATTACTGGAATTGAAGGAGGCGATCGCAGATCTCGACCCTCAACCTATTTTACTTGCTGGCGAGTCAGGCGTTGTCGAAGTTGCTCAATACGGTGACGCTCAAGCCGTCGTCACGGGCATAGTTGGCTGTGCCGGTTTGCTGCCAACAATTGCGGCTATCAAAGCAGGCAAAGATATCGCCTTAGCAAATAAAGAAACATTAATCGCAGGGGGCCCCGTTGTCAACCCCTTAATCGAAAAATACGGTGTTAAAATATTGCCTGCTGACTCGGAACATTCAGCAATTTTTCAATGCCTGCAAGGTGTGATGGTTGGCGGGTTGCGGCGAATTATTCTCACTGCTTCGGGCGGTTCTTTTCGAGATTTGCCGATCGACAAATTAGCCGCAGTAACAGTAGCCGATGCCTTGAAACATCCGAATTGGTCTATGGGGCAGAAAATCACGATCGATTCTGCTACTTTGATGAATAAAGGATTAGAAGTCATTGAGGCTCATTACTTATTCGGAATGGATTATGACGACATTGATATTGTCATTCATCCCCAGAGCATAATTCACTCGTTAATTGAGCTGCAAGATACCTCAGTTTTGGCGCAATTGGGATGGCCGGATATGCGCTTGCCGCTGCTTTACGCTTTGTCTTGGCCGGAGCGAATTCATACAGATTGGGAACGGCTGGATTTGGTAAAAGCTGGGGATTTGACTTTCCGAGAACCAGACCACGAAAAGTATCCTTGTATGCAGTTGGCTTATGCGGCTGGACGTGCGGGCGGTTCGATGCCGGCGGTGCTGAATGCGGCAAACGAACAGGCAGTAGCGCTATTTTTGCAGGAGAAGATTCAGTTTTTGGATATTCCAAAGTTGATTGAGAAGGCGTGCGACAAACATCAAACCGATAACTGTGAAAGTCCTGGTTTAGAGGATATTTTGGCCGCGGATAGGTGGGCGCGGCAGGAAGTTTTGGCAGATAGTATGGAATTGGGCGATCGTATTCTTTCGATTCGCTAATTGTATCAGCAGACTTGCACTTAGCCACAAGCCCGCCGAGGAATTAATTCCCCGTCTCATAGCTAAAGTCGGTTGAAACCGACTGCCCAACCTTGATAAATATCCAGTCCTCTTTCAGAGGACTTTAGCTATGAGACAGGGGTTAAAAACCCCTGGCGGACTATGCCAAAAAGTGCAAGATATCGGCAAAATCCTATAAAAATTTGACCTGATTTTAGTCTTTTATTGACTAACTCCCAACTTTCGCCACCAAATCAGCCGCACTCATTTTTTCGTACATTTCAAACGGTTGGTGAATCCAAGGATTCTCAGCCAAATAATCTACATAATAATCCGGCTTTGCAACAGAACAAGCTTTGTACCAAAGCACAGCAGTCCGAATTTCCTGAATATTCTCGCCGTAGCGACTCTTGAGCCAAGCGATACCTTGCTCTAAACTAATTCCCGAATCCACCAAATCGTCAATCAGAAGAATGTGGCTGCCCAAATTATCGCCCACCATTGTCAAATCGCGGGCAAACTCGATCGCACCCCGGACATTTCCCTCTGCCCCACCATAGGACGAGGCCGCTAAAATCGCCAGAGGTTTGTCGAAAATCCGTGACAGAGTATCTCCAACCCGCAGCCCTCCCCTCGCCAGACAGACAATTCGATCGAATTTCCACTGAGATTCCTCAATTTTTACAGCCAAATCCTCAATTTTCCGATGGTACTCAGGCCAAGAAACGTAAAGGTCACTCATTCCTAATATTATTGAAATATCAAAGGTATTATTAATTATTTTGGGGAAAATGACATGGATGCAGATGAACTTCTCAGACGGTATGCAGCCGGAGAACGGGTTTTTCACAAAGTAGACCTGAGCGGTGCCCATATGTCAAGGACAAATTTGCGCGATATTGACCTGAGTCACGCTAATTTAAAAGGTGCAAATTCGATCGGTCTCACCCTCTACAGAGCCAATCTGTATCAAGCAGATATCAGCCAAGCCAACCTCTCCCAAGCCAACCTCATGTCCGCTAATTTTGGCGAATGCGAGGCGGTGGGAGCGAACTTGAGCGGAGCCATCTTGCGGAGTGTCGTCTTCAGCGGGGCCGATTTAACGGGGGCGAGTCTCAGGGGTGCAGACATGAGAGATGCAAACCTTCAGGGGGCAATTTTGATTCAAGTTTATGCAGTTAACGCTAACTTGCAAGGTGCAAACTTGACAGAAGTAAAGCTTTGCGGAATCAACCTGAGCAAAGCAAATTTAACGGATGCGAACTTAACACAAGCTGACCTCAGCCGTGCTAACCTAACTCAAGCAAATCTGAGTTGGGCTAATTTGACGGAAGCAAATCTGGAAAAAGCTGATTTGAAGGGAGCCGATTTGAGCGGAGCTAACTTGAGCTGTGCAAATCTTCATAAAGCAGATTTGAGCGGAGTTTCCCTTAAGGGAGCAAATCTCCGGGGAGCAAACTTGCATCAAGCTTCTTTGCGCGGGACAAATTTGGATGAAGCCAATCTGAGAGAGGCGATGATGCCTGACGGCACAATCTCTGACTAAATAAGCTGAGAAAATAGAAGTTAAAACGGCAGGGTGCCTGTGGCGCACCCTACATTTAGGCTAATGCCTGATTTTTTTAAGGGGATTTAATTCTGCCTTTAAGTGACAGTGCATTTAAAGAGTAGTGGCAAAAAATTTAGAACCGACTTTAATCTACAACTTTCAGCCAGCCACGGCGAACGGCGTGGAGCAAGCGGTTGATGGCTGTTTGATCTTCTTCGGTAAGACAGTCATTTAACAGGGCTGTCTTGAGCTGTTGTCGGTGAGTGGGAGTCAGCAGACCGGAGTGATATACCTGAAAGACTAGCTCTGCAATAGTAAATTGAGGTAAAAGCGTTTGGGTTGTCATCATGTGTTTTTTTTTGAACTCACTCTTGACAGTATTGACTGATTTTCCCAATTTTTATGTGATTCAACTACGGGAGTAAATGTGATCCATTGGCTCTTGATGAGTGATTTGTGTCAGCCGGACTAGGGAATTGGATATGTCCTCGATAGCCCTGCTACTTGAAACACCAACTCTGTCCCGAGTCCTCGCTTTTGGCAACTCCGAAATCTCTACTTTTTGTCAAGAGACTGTGACAAATTTGTTAATATTTGTCTATTAATAGATTACTAATGACTGCTAGCTAAATCGCTTGGCTTAATTCAACGTAAAACTTTGACGGTGTTTATAAACCCGCTTTTACCTAGATTTACCTAGTTTCTTGGTGTGGTCTTTGTTCCGTGGATATACTTAATAACCCGCTAAAAAACCGATACAAGTTTCCGACAGGAGGGGCCATCCGCCCCCAATTTTAAGCTCTAGTTCAAGCTCCCAGATTCATCTGTGAAGTCAATCTCAAATCTCTAATCTCAAATCTCAAATCGACTGGCTGCTTCAAATCAAAAATCCCGGCTTCTTCAAGAAACCGGGTCGAGCTTTTTGATCGCAGTACAATTTTTTTGGGAGAGTGTTAATGGAGCGACCTACTCACGAAAATCTTATTGTTGGCAAAGCTTGACAGGAGAGAAAGTAGAAATACTAATCTCAACTTCTTGTGTGAGGAGACTAATCGGAAATCCTGACCCATCCGCGGCGGATGGCGTGCAGCAGGCGGTTGACTGCATCTCTGGCGTCTTCGCTGAGAGCGCTTTGGCAGAGTTCCCGCAATCCGTGGCTTTGAGTGCGAGTCAGATTGCCTGAATGGGTGACTTGATAGAACAGTTCAGCGATCGCTCGATCAGATTTTAAAGTCAGAGCTTGCATGAAATCTCGTTGAACTCGACTATTATAATATCGAGCATTTGAGAAAAGAGTAGGGTGATTGCAGTCGGCTAAGCTGTGTGATCGTTCTCGGCTCGATTTGTGACCAAAGTCTGCCATTATAAGTGATTTAAATCACATAAAACCACAGATCTCGATCGCATAAGCTATAATTTGGGTGGTATCCTCAAGGTTTGACAAAACCTCGAAAAGCTCTGAACGCAAGGCTTTGAGAACCCAAAACCGCCGCGCAGCGGGAGTAAGTCCGCTCTACATCGCAGGCTCTGGACTTGGATAGCTGTGAAACTTTGGGTTTTAGACACTTGCAGGTTGCAGCTCAGGGCATAAAGTTGCGATCGGCGAGCCACACCCTGAGATATAATAATTATAAATACTTCTATCCCATCTATAGACAGACAGGCAGGTAAAAAAATGATAATGATTAGCTACTTTTCGATTGCCTTAATCGTTTTTCTTGTTTGGTTCAAAAGTTTTTGGAATGATACAGCCACATCTAAAAAAGACGTGATATCTTGGATAGCCTTAATAATGGGGCCTCTGTTTTGGCCTGTTGTTCTGCCCCTATCCCTTTTGCAAATTACCAGCAAAAAGTCTGTGGTAAAAACAGCTCAATGCGAGCAAGAATTCTAATAAATTGTGGAAGTAACTAGCTTCAACAAAGTCGCTTATCTCGTCCTAAATTATTCTGCGTCCATCGCTCCTGGCAGCGAGTAATTTATCTTTTTAATTGTAAAAAAAATGCAGCTAGAAGGTAGAATCCAATAAAAAATCTGAATCCTAAAACAGTATTTTTTTACCGCTATCAAATTCTGCCTTCTGCTTTTTGATCCCGCCCAAAAACGGATACAAGTTTCCTACAGCAGTCGGCAGCAGCCCTTAATTTTAGGCTTTTCTTCAAGCTCTCCGATTCCTCTGTTGAATAAATCTCAAATCTAAAATCGTTCAACTGAGCGAGATTAACTCAGGGCTCGCCGAACGTCTCACGCAGAAGTATCCAATCGACTGATACCTAATTTTCTTCGGTGACATTGTGAATTAATGGTGCGACTCAGTCAAAATTGTTCAGGCACAACTGTCAGACCGAAATTGTCGGACAGCGACCACAATATTTTTTTATTCAAAAATTATCTGCCACCTCAACCAAGCTCAAAATTAATATGTAATGTAACATGGCCTGTTGTTTGCAAAAATATAACTTCAGACATATTTTCGCCTGCCGCTGACCAACTTAAGAATTTTGATTACTTCTGGCCGCTGCGTACCATTCATCGAAGGTGGGAAAATCCTGGCCAGGCGTGGAAAAACAGCTAGGCTCTTTGCCCTTTAAGCTTTTCGAGCTCCCTTTCTTCAAATCTTAGTAGCTCTAAACAGGAAATTGTAGAGTTCGTTTGCGTCCAAAATGCCTAACTCTTACCGCAGTTAGATAGACAATTCAAGGCAGAGACTGCAATATGAAATAGGCAACAAAAACTCTTTCAAATCTCAAGTACGACTTATTTTTGGCGATCGGGCATCAGGAGTGTATAACGGGAGCCAGCTAAGTTTTTAGAGGTACGAGATGTTTGGGAACTTCTAAAAAAAAGTGCCGTCACGGTATCCAAATTCGTTATTTGCATAGAAAGTAGGAGTCAAAATGAACGAAGTATCTGAGAAACCAATTTATAGAGTTCTTAATCTATTGTCGCTGCTAGCGCTGACATACTATGCAGCTACTTCCATCAATTATATTTTCGAGAGTGACGCTCACATCTACAAGTACGACAGCCATAGTAATTCCAACGCCTCACCAGCGCAACTAGAAGCACACCGCTAGGAATAAATTGTAGATATTTTCTCTGAATGAATGCCGAACCAAATTTCTGGAAATTTGCTGCTCGTTAATGCTCAGCTCGAAGTTAACCACAATTAGTAAAAAACTCTTTGCTAAAAACTTAATATTTTCAATCACAGGTATTAGCCATCGAATGTACCACAAAAATTAACTATATTAATTGGTTCTCAAAAGAGACCAGAGTGATGAAAGGATCGTCAAGCATTTTCATCAGTAAGAGCATTAATAGCTTTAGTAATCGCTTCATCAAGAAGATTTGAAGGTGGATATGCTTCAGAACGGAAAATCGCTTTGATTTTTGCCCACTACAACTCGATGGGAGATAAATCCGGCGAGTATGGAGGTAATAACTTTACTTGGGAGCCGACGATAGATACCATCAAAAAAATGACGGCTTCAGCATTATGAACAGGTAAAGTATCCATCACTACAATTGCGCCAACCGATAACTGCGATTCATCTGTGGACTAAATCTAAAATCTAAAATCTAAAATCTAGTGACAGTACCGTCACAAATCTACCAGCTCACCGTTGATTCCAACTTCACCAAAAGACGATCGCTGCATTGTCTGTTGTCCGGATGGATGCGGCTCATGGTTGAAATGACGGATTAGGGTTGAAAAACTGGGTTTTTTAGCCCTAATCCTGCATTAATCGTGAGGGATTTGGCTGGAAACATCCAGGTGCTGAGGCTCAAAAGCCCGTCCGGGACTGTGTTGGGACGCACTTTTGATTAAATACGGCCTCCAGCGTGCGCGGGCTTGCTTTCAAAGCCAGTTAAAAAATTTTGATTTCTGGGGAACTATTGGCGAAAATCAAAAGTCTGGTCAACTACAGTGTACTTAAAAGAAATCGCCGCTCAGTTCCAGCCCCATTGCGGGCGATCGAACTCTCCGGCGATCGACAGTGCCAAAGACCCGGTGCAACTTCTCAATCTTGAGAGCATACTCCGATTAAAAATGGTCTCTGTGTATCTTCCGGGTATTGTTTTAATAATGACTAGCCATATCGACGGTCATTATGGTAAACTCGCAAACGTTTAAGTGGAATATTTTCGTGTTAGAGGAGGCAGTGGTGGAGTCGAGAGTCAAAAGCAGGAAACAACCGAGATTTGCTGCTCAACGAATACAGGATTCAACTCGCGCTCCGAGGCTCGCTGCTGACAAATTAAATTACATGACAGCTTATAGCAGCCGGGTCAATTAGGGTCTCAACCGATGTCCGGTTTCATTTATTGAATCCCTTTGGAGGGAAAAGTGTATTGTAGAAAAATGATTGATCTTTTAGGAGGAGTGTAAATGACACAGGTAACTAATCCAACACAGCCAGCAAGTTCACTATCAGGTGGTATTGGTGGCACTGGCTCAACCGTTATCGGCATCGCCAGCGGCAACAGGTTGAACGGCAGCGAAGGCAGCGATATCATCCTGACTTTTGCGGGCGCTGATGCCGTCGCTGGTGGCGGTGGCGACGACCTGATTATTTCCGGAGGCGGAAATGACAGTATCGGCGGCGGCGGCGGCAACGATAATATCTTTTCAGGCAGCGGCGCCGATGTTGTAGCTGGTGGCAGCGGCGACGACCGGATCTTTGCTGGTAAAGGGGATGACCTCGTAGACGGCGGTGATGGCAATGACTTGGTTTCTGGCGACAACGGCAACGACACCGTACTCGGTGGCGGTGGCAACGATACAGTCTTTGGTGGCCGAGGCAACGATATTGTCAGCGGCGACGACGGCAACGACAGCCTGTTCGGCGGTAAAGAAAACGATACTGTCAATGGCGGATCGGGCAATGACTTTATCTCTGGCGACAGAGGCGCTGATGTCCTCACCGGCGGTGCTGGCAGCGATACGTTCTACTTCTTCTCCAGCGGTGGCGATTATGGCGTAGACACGATCACTGACTTTACCCCAGGCGAAGATAAGATCCGCTTGAAACAGGGCGGTGTGTTCGCTGGTTTGGGTAGCGGCCTCGAGGCAAGCGAGTTTGTCGTCGTTTCGGGTTTCAACGCAGCTACTCCAGGAACAGGCACGACGAACAAGTTAGTCTACGACCCAACAAGCGGTGCGTTGTACTTCAACGGCACCAGCGGAGTGCTAACTATTGCTCAGTTGCAGCCTGGCCTGACGATTACCTCGAACAACTTCGAGTTGTTCTAAAACAACTGGCTGTTGTGGGGCGGCACCGGATAAGATTCGGGGCGGTTATCACAAAGCCGGTAGTTTTAAAGGATTTCAACCTCACTCTGCTACAAGCGGGGTGAGGTTGAAATATTCAATGCAGGAACTAAAGCAGGGGCCGTAAAAAAAATTGATCGACAGTTATTGATAAAATTAATCGATCGCCCGATGGGGCAAAATATAAATACAAAGTTTTTAAATTAGAATTTCTAGGTTTTACTGAAGCGGTAAAGAAACCGCAACTGCTGGCTAGCAATGAGCACTGAAGAATATATCCGGCAAGCCCAAATTTATTTGAACCGGGGGAAGTTAACTGAGGCGATCGAGTTTTGCAAAAAGGCGATCGAACTTCAACCGTTTTCGCCCTCGGCTTACACGACTTTAGGCGAAATTCTCGAAGCTCAAGGCGATCCGACGGCCGCAAGAGACGCTTTTGTGCAAGCTTTGGAGATTTCGCCGCAGTTTTTTCTGGCTCATGCTTATTTGGGTCAACTTTATAGCGACTATGCGTGGCTGGATGAGGCGGTTTTTCACTACCGAAAAGCTCTGGATTTGAAACCAGATTGGGCGGAACTTCATTATAACTTGGGAAATATTTTTCACAATCAGGGTAATTTGTTGGGGGCGATCAACTGTTACCGAAATGCGATCGGCAAAAAACCCGATTATCTCAATGCTTTCTACAATCTGGCTGTGGTTTTAGATGAAAATAGTCAGCTCGAAGCGGCAATGGATACCTACCGACAGGTGATTGCTCTGAAGCCGGATTACGTGGAAGCTTACAGCAATCTGGGTGTGATTTTGCTCAAGGACGATCGGGCTGCTGAGGCGATCGAAGTTTACCAGCGGGCGATCGAGATTAAGCCGGATTGGGCGACGCTGCACAATAATTTGGGTCAAGCCTTGCTGGACAAAAGTCCCGATCGGGCGATCGCATCTTACCTCACAGCTATTGAGTTGGAGCCGGACATGGTTTTGGCTCACTACAATCTAGGGAAAGCGTGGCAATTACAGGGGGAACATTCGGCGGCGCTTGCTTGTTTCGATCGCGCGATCGATCTCAATTCCGACTATATTTCGGCCTATACAGATGCCGGATTTTCTTTGATGGTTTTGGGTCAAGTGGCGGAAGCCATGCCTTATTTTGAGAAGGCAATAGCTCTGAAGCCTGATTTTGTTGAGGCTTACTGCCGCTTGGCACAAAGGCGGAGAGTGGCGGCGGTAGAAGATGATGAATTGTCAAGGGCGATCGCTGCGTGCGATCGATTTCTCACAGCACTAACTGGAAGGAAGAAGGAAGAAGGAAGAGGGAAGAAGGAAGAAAAAGAAACTATTCCCAATGCCCAATGCCAAATGCCCAATGCCAAATGCCCAATGCCAAATGCCCAATTACCAATTGCTGAAATTTGCGATAACTTAGCCGAAATTTACTTGCATTTGGGAAATGCTTTAACAGAGTACGGCGGACACGAATCTGCCGCCGTTTATTATCAAAAAGCTTTGCAAATTCAGCCACACAATGCAGAGATTTACTGGCGGGTGGGAAATTCATTAGCCCAGCAAAAGCGGTTCAGTGCAGCAATTGCAGTTTACCACATGGCTTTGACGATTCAACCTGCTTTACCGCAGGTTTATTTTGAGTTGGCAAAACTGCTGGAAAAACAGGGGCGCTGGGAACGGGCGCTCGATTATTATCAAAAAGTTTTAGAGTTGCAATTGCATGGGTATGGAGACCAGAAAGAGTGGAAAAAACAGAGTTTTATATTGCCAGATAGCACTTCTATAAAACATCCTCACGGTATTTATTTATCGAGTTGGGATTGGCTGGTTAAGGCTAAGTTGGATGCAGATAATTATGTGGAAATAGTTTGGAAATCTGTACCAGAAGCAAGTCCCGAAAATATTCCGAATTCCCAATTTGCGAGCTCCAATTCCAAATTGGCAAATTCCGATTGTACCGGGTTAACTTGCGGGCTGTGTTTGCAGCGACTTTCTAAGTGGTTCGATCCGGTGCATTTGGGTTGGGGAGTTTGCCGTTTGTCCAACGCGCAACCGATACCTGTGCAGTCGCCCAAGACTTTTGTGGCTGCAATTCCCAACGGGCGAGTTTGGATTGTGCCGCAGGAAAATTATTGGCTGATTTGCAAGGCGATCGCTGTAATTACTCCTGACAATTATTTGTTGGGTGATGTGTCGAGAGATTATCCGGGGTTTTTACCTGGATGCGAAAAGCATGATATTAGAAAACACAGCGTTTTTAATTTAGAATCATTCCCGCCTCTCAAGCAAATTGACGGCAGAGTCGCGGTGCTTTCTGGTTTGTCTGGAAATGTCTATTTTCACTGGATGGTTGACGTTTTGCCGAGGATAGAATTGCTGCGGCACAGCGGTAGGGATTTGGCGGAAATTGATTGGTTTTTGGTGAATAGTTGTCAGCACCAATTTCAGCGGGAAAGTCTGAGAATTTTGGGCATTCCCGAAGAGAAAGTCTTGGAGAGCGATCGCTTGCCTCACATACAAGCAACAGAGTTAATTGTGCCGTCTTTTCCGGGATATTTGGGCTGGCCTTCTGGGTGGGCGATGGATTTTTTGAGGCGCGAGTTTCTCCAGGGAATTATACCTAGTTCTAGCTATCCAAAACGGATTTATATCAGCCGCAGCAAAGCAAGATATCGACGAGTTTTGAACGAAGAAGATGTGGTTGAGGTTTTGGAGAACTTTGGCTTTGTTTCTATTTTACCTGAGTCCCTGTCTTTGGCAGAGCAAATAGCTCATTTTTACCACGCTGAGGTGATAGTGGCAGCCCACGGCAGCGGCTTGACAAATACGATTTTTAGTCGCCAGGGAACTAAAGTAATTGAGTTAGTGTCGCCTCACTATATCAGCCATTATTACTGGGGAATCAGTCAATATTTGCAGTTGGAACATTACTTTTTAGCGGGGGAGGCTTTTGAATGCTATCCTATTAGACAGTTGATGTATCAGAATTCGCTGACTGAGGATATTTTAGTGAACTTGAGTTCGCTGAAAAGGATGGTTGAAGTGGTGGGTTTGGGTTAGTTGGTGTCTGGAGTAAGTTTAATTATGCCCTCGATTGAGAAGATGGAAAAGGCAGCGGTTGATTTGAGTCGGCAAGCAGAAGTTTATTTAGCCGAAGGAAAGTTGAATGAGGCAGTTGCTGCTTGCGAGTCAGCGTTGAAAATTGAACCGAATTTGGCTGCAGCTTGCCAGACGCTGGGAAAGGTGATGCAGGTTCGAGGTGAAATCGAGCAAGCTAAGCAGTGGTATGAATCGGCGATCGATCGCAATCCAAATTTGCCGGAAGTTTATGCTAATCTCGGCAGTTTGTATTCTCAGGGGAAACAGTGGGAAAAGGCGATCGCCAATTGTGAAAAAGCAATTTCACTAGCGCCGAATTTTGCTGCTGTTTATCGGCAGTTGGCGAGAATTTGGACGCAGTTAGAGAAGCGAGAAGAGGCGGCAGACTGTTGGTATCAAGCTTTTAATATCGAGCCGAATTGGGCAACTGCTGAGGAAAACGTCACTCTGGGAAATAGTTTGGTTGAATTGGGAAAGTTCGATCGCGCTATTGAATGTTATTCGCGAGCAATTGCGTTAAATCCCAACCTAGCAACAGCTTATCACAATTTGGGAGAAATGCTGGTTGGTCAGAAGCGGTGGGATGAGGCGATCGCCAATTACCGACAAGCCATTGCCATCAATCCAAATTCGTTTGAATCTTACCACAGTTTGGGTAAAACTTGGGCGGAGCGAGGAGAATTCGATCTGGCGATCGCCTGTTACAACAAAAGCCTCGAACTCAACCCAAAATACGCTCGTGCTTACGTGGGTTTAGGTAATGTTTTCGCGCAAAAACAGGATTTTGATGCAGCCATTAAATGTTACCGTCAGACTCTGGAAATCAATGATAATTCTTACTGGGCATACAATTGCTTAGGGGACGCTTTGGCTCAAAAACAACTGTGGCCCGAAGCTATTAGTTGCTACCGCAAAGCTATTGAAATAAATCCAAATATTCCTTGGTTTTATGTCAATTTGGGAATAGCCTTCACCTGCGAACAATCCTGGGATGAAGCTGTGGCTGCTTTCCTGCACGCGGTTCAGATGGAGCCGAATTTGACGGGAATTAATCAGCGGTTGGGATATGTTTTGCGGAAGCGGAGCGAATCGGGTTTAGACAGCACAATCGCAACTTATTGTCAATCTATTGAGGTACTTGCAAGCGGGAAAAATTACCACAAATTGCTGGGAATTGAGTTAGATGGAGCAGAATTTTATATAAATTTAGGCAATAGTTTAGCAAAACAGAAGCAGTTGGAAGGTGCGATCGTATTTTATAGCATGGCACTGCAAATTGAACCCAATGCTGCAGAAGTTGTCGCCCAACTCAATGATGTTCGGGCGAAACAACAGGAGTTGTACGCACAAATTGCCGCTTACCGCCGCCAAATAGAAATCGAGCCGACAAATTCTAAGCCTTACAACGATTTAGGAAATATTTTACCGCAATTAGGGGAATTAGAAGAAGCAATTATTTGCCACCAAAAAGCGAGCGAATTGAGGGGTTGGCCTGAGTGTGCCGCGAAAGATTATCAATTTACCCAAGATTGGTTTACCCACAATATTCCTATTTGGCAACGGCATTTGCAGCAATTTACCGGAATTGCGGATTTTCAAGTTGTGGAAATCGGCAGTTTTCAGGGAATGTCTGCTTGCTGGCTGCTGGATAATATTTTAACTCATCCGACGGCAAAGATTACTTGTATTGATTTGTATTTTCAACAACATTTTAAGGGCAATATTGTTAAAACGGGAGCAGCAGATCGGGTAATTGAATTAGAAGGTTACTCTCAAGATTTGTTAATTAATTTGGCTTCGGAATATTACGATGTTGCTTACATTGACGGCTGTCACAAACCTACCAGTGCTCTGCAAGATGCGATTTTATCTTGGAGGTTGGTGAAAGTTGGGGGATTGATGATTTTTGATGATTACGAGTTTACGTTTCCCGACAGCCCGGAGCAAGATACTAAAATTGGGATAGATGTTTTTTTGGAGATGTTTGGAAGTCAGTTAGAAGTTGTACATAAAGGCTATCAACTGATTGTCAAAAAAATCGGCAATCAAAGTTTGGGCGAAGAGCAAACTCTGTTGTCTCTGGGTTGGGAAAAGTTGGGGGATATTGCGACGAACTCCGGTTATTTGGATGAGGCGATAGCCCGCTATCAAACAGCTATTAAAATAAAGTCTGGCAACTACTTAACTTACCAAAAGTTGGGTAAAAGTTTGCAAAAGAAAGAACTATTTGACGAAGCTAGGGCAGCTTACCAACAGGCGATCGCACTCAACCCTCATTTTAGTTGGGCTTACCACTTTTTGGGGGAAACTTTGCAGGCGATTGAGCAACACGAGGAAGCCGCTTCTGCTTACCGCAAAGCTATTGAGTTAAATCCAGATTTTTGTTGGACTTACAACAATTTAGGCGATGTGCTGATGGAGCTTTCTGAGTGTGAGGAAGCTGCTGTTGTTTACCACAAGTTAGTTGAACTCAATCCCGATTTCTGTTGGTCCTACGAGAGATTAGGTAGGGCTTTGGTTGCACGGGAAAATTGGGAAGAAGCGGCGGCGGCTTACCGCAAAGCTATTGAATTAAACCCCAATGATTGTTGGCTGTACAATAGTTTGGGGGAAGTTCTGGAATTACAAGAAAATTGGTTTGAAGCAGCAGGGGCTTTTGAGCGTGCTATTGAGCTAGAACCCGATCATAGTTGGCTGTACAAAAAGTTGGGTGATGCACTGCGGAATCAAGGGGAATTAGAAAGGGCGATCGCCATTTACGAAAAAGGCATCAATCTTGAACCCAAATCCTGCTGGTGTTACGAAGGATTGGGTTTGAGTTTCCTTGCAAAACAGCAGTGGGAATTTGCAATCACTAATTTAGTTCAAGCCCTGCAAATTAAACCCGATTTGTTTGAAGCTTACGATAATATAGGTTATGCTCTGGAACAACAAGGAGAAGGCGATGAGAGCGATCGGGCAAAATGCAGTAATCAAAATTTACCCTTAAGTATTCTCAAAAAATACTGTGGATTTACAGAAGATTTGACCGTTGCAGCAGAATCCAATCCTAACCTCACCTGCATTGACATCCATCCTGCGAGTCAAATCAATTTATCTGATTCCAAAACAATCGATAGCAGCCGTAGATTCTGGGAACATCAAAGTCATTCAAGAAAAGCTTTTGTTGCCGTATTGCCAAAAGGAAGAGCTTGGGCAGATGTTGTGACTAGCGCCGTCATTACTTCAGAAAATAAACTTGTTGCTGACATTTCAATGGGTTGTGCGGAATTGGTAATCACTTCCGACAAATTGCCTCCCGCTGAACACGTCGATGGAAATGTAGCTTTTTTATCTGCTCGCTGGGGGGGAGCTGCTTATTTTCATTGGATGTTTGATGTGATTACGCGATTTGACCTTTTGCAGCGGAGCGGATTGATAGAAACTATAGATAAGTTTGTTGTCAATGCCTCGGATTCTTCCTATCAAGCAGAAACTTTAAATACTTTAGGAATTTCTCAAGATAAACTTTTAGAAAGTCGCTGCAATTTACACATTACAGCAGATAGATTAATAGTTCCCTCAATATCTTATAACGGATCGGGAGCTGTTTCTAAATGGAAGTGTGAATACCTCAAACAGACATTTTTAAAGGAACAACAGCCACTAAACACAGACTATTCAGAGCGAATTTATATCAGCCGCCAACAAGCATCATATAGGCGAATCGTCAACGATGAGGAAGTAATTAAATACTTAGAAAAATTTGGGTTTCGCAGTGTCAAATTGGAAACAATGTCTGTAGCGGAACAAGCATCATGTTTGGCTGCTGCTAAAGTCGTTGTCGCACCTCACGGAGGGGGATTGACTAATCTAGTTTTTTGCAGTCCAGGAACTAAGGTAATTGAGATTTTTTCTCCCCTTTACGTTCCGTATTGTTATTGGATGATTAGCAATTTATGCGGTTTGGAACATTACTATTTAATTGGCGATTTGGTTGATGATGGAACTCCGATCAAACCCTTACATAAAGATATGCAGTTGAATTTGAACTCGCTGGAAAAATTAATGACTGTTGCAGGAGTTTTGCATGGACAATGACTACCACGATTTGGGTAATTCCCTGCAAGAAAGCGGTCAGTTCGATGAGGCTGTTGCTGCTTACAAACAAGCTATTGAATTAAATCCTAATTTTTCTTGGTCTTATCACAGTTTGGGCGATGTTTTGCAGAAACTTGAAAAATGGGAGGAAGCTGTCGCTGCTTACAAAAAAGCTGTTGAGTTAAATCCAGATTTTTCTTGGTCTTATCACAACCTGGGCGATGCTTTGCTGAAACTTCAGCAATGGGAAGAGGCTGCTGTTGCTTACCGCTGCGAGATTGCACTCAACTCGGATTTTGCTTGGTCTTTTTGCAATTTAGGCGATGCTTTAACTAAGCTAAAACAGTGGGATGAAGCTATCGCTACGTATTTAAAAGCTATTGAAATTGACGGAGATTTGCCGGGAATTTACGAGAAGTTGGGATACGCTCTCGGACAAACAGAGTCGGATTTAAATTTAGTGTTAGAACAATCTCAATTGCAAATTACACCGGAAAATTGGGAGTTTTATTTGCAGTTAGGAAAGAATTTAGCCAAGTACGATCGCCCAAAGAGCGCAATAATTCTTTACAAGTTGCTATTGACAAATATACCGAGTTGTGCAATAAGTTCCGCGAAATTAGAGGATTTGTTGCAGCAGCAAGAAAAGTGCGTTAGCGCAGCCATCGAAGAGGATCGCGCATTAGCCTCATCTCGCGCAACTGTCGCCCAAAAACCCGATGATTGCTGGTCTTATTATAATTTAGGTGCTGTTCTGAGCCACCAAAAATATTGGGAGGAAGCGGCGGCGGCATTTTTCCAAGCTATAGAAATAAATCCCGATATTCCTTGGTGGTTTTATTACAATTTGTGGGAAGTTTTTGTTAGGCAAAACAAGCTAGATGAAGTTGAGAACTTGTGCCGCGAAGTTGTTGCAGCTCAACCGGAGGCTTTTTGGCCTTATCTGAATTTGGGAGAAGCTTTAACGAGGCAAGGTAAAGTTCCAGAGGCGATTGATTTTTATCGAACTGTCAGTTACAAACAAAGTTTTGCATCTCTTATTAGTAAGAGAACAGGCAAGATACCTGTTCCACAAGCAGATACAGGCAAGATGCCTGTTATACAAAATTGGAACTTAAAATCAGTCAAAGTTCCTAACTTTATAATTATTGGTTCTCAGCGGTGCGGGACGACTTCTCTGTATACTTATTTATCCAAACACCCGCAAATTTTGACTCCGATTAAAAAGGAGATGGATTTTTTTTCGTGGCACTTTGACAGAGGAATTGATTGGTATTTGGCTCATTTTCCGCCAATGCCTCCGGGAGAGCAATTTTTGACGGGCGAAGCAAGTCCGAGCTATTTTGACTCTCGGGAAGCACCGGAACGGCTCTACAGGCTGTTTCCAGAGGCTAAACTGATTGTACTGTTGCGAAATCCGGTCGATCGGGCGATTTCTCAATTTTACCGCTTGACTGGCTTAAACTGGGAAGCGCGATCGCTCGATCGGGTAATTAGCGATGAAATTGAACGGTTGAGTCAAAATCCAGAATACATCATCGGCGAGGAACCGGGGAATTATTTAGCTCGCGGTAGGTACATAGAATTTATTAAAAACTGGCTGGCTTTCTTTCCTAGAGAACAGTTGTTAATTTTGAAAAGTGAAGATTTTTATGCAGGTGCGGCGGCTATAGTCCAGCAGGTTTTAGAATTTTTAGATTTGCCGGAATATCAATTGTCTGAGTACCAAAATGCTAATCCTGGTTCTTATCAGCGGGTAAATGAATCGGTTTGCGACAGGTTGAGCGATTATTTCCGACCTTACAATCAGGAATTAGAGGAATATTTGGGAAGGCAGTTTGATTGGGAATAAAGTTGAGCTAAGATTAGAACAACTTGTAAGGAGGTAATACCGATGCTGACGAGCGAGCTAGATACGCTACTTAAGGAACAAGCACTCCAACGCCAAGATCCTGAAGATCGCTATATTACCGATAGCGCCAACTGGGAACAATACGAAACACTGCTAAATCGAATAGGAGATGCGGCGGGATATCGAGTGACTTATTTAGATGGAGTTTTGGAAATTATGTCGCCTTCTCGCCGCCATGAAAGTCGCAAAACTGGCATTGGAAATCTGCTGGAAATTTACTTTGTAGAAGCTGACATCGAATATTTTCCTTTTGGGTCTACAACTCTGCGACAAGAGGAAAAAAGTGGCGGTACGGAACCGGATGAAGCTTACTGTATTGGCACAGATAAAGAATTTCCAGATTTGGTAATTGAAGTGATTGTTACCAGTGGCAGCATCAATAAACTAGAACTGTATAGAAGGTTGAATGTGCGAGAGGTTTGGTTCTGGCGAAATGACCGATTTTCTATCTACCATTTGCGAGAAGAAAATCCGGTTGAATTCGTGTCCAACTGCGGTTATGAATTAATCACACAAAGCGAATTGCTACCGGGAATTAATATCGATATGTTGACAGAATGTGTAAAAAATCCTCACCCGTTAGCAGCAGCAAAGGAATGGAGACAGAATTGCCGACCTACTTAAACAGCAAGTTTTAAATCTGCTAGCTGTCGCAAAGACAATGAACTGAGCTCGCGCGCGCCGCGAGATTGATTCGGACTATGATTCAAACTATCGTCGCAAAGACAATGAACTGAGCTCGCGCGCGCCCCAGTCCGAGAAAAAAACTCGCCTCCCCTTGACAACTCATACTCGTTATGAGTACGCTATAATAAGCAAAGGAATTGAACCCAAGTACCCAAAAATTTAAAATCATGCTGACGAACCAAGAAGGTCAAAGAGTACCCAAAGTCACCTTTCGCACTCGCAAAGACAACCAGTGGGTCGATGTCACCACCGATGATATATTTGCAGGTAAAACCGTAGTAGTCTTCTCGCTGCCAGGAGCTTTTACTCCCACTTGTTCGTCCACGCACCTCCCCGGTTACAACGAATTGGCCAAAGTTTTCAAAGAAAACGGCGTAGATGAAATCGTTTGTATTTCCGTCAACGACACCTTTGTGATGAACGAGTGGGCCAAAGACCAAGAATCAGACAATGTGACGTTAATTCCCGACGGTAACGGCGAGTTTACTCAAGGCATGGGAATGCTGGTAGACAAAACAGATTTAGGCTTTGGGAAGCGGTCTTGGCGTTATTCGATGCTGGTAAAAGATGGCGTGGTTGAAAAAATGTTTATTGAGCCAGAGGAACCGGGCGACCCTTTCAAAGTGTCCGATGCCGAGACGATGCTCAACTACATCAACTCTGCAGCAGCCAAGCCGAAGGTAGTTTCGCTGTTTACAAAAATGGGCTGTCCCTTCTGCGCTAAGGCTAAGGCAATGCTGAGTCAAAAGGGCTTGGATTATGAAGAAATCGTCTTGGGTCGAGATATCACAACTCGATCGCTCCGGGCTGTAACTGGGGCTACAACTGTGCCGCAAGTATTTATCGACGGCAAGTTGATCGGTGGTTCCGAAGCGCTAGAGTCTTATTTGGCAGTTGCTTAGTTAAGTTAAACAACAATACTTAGCCTGCGGGCGCACAGTGCACACCTTACTCGTTGTACGGTGCGTACTGTGCGGCTTTGCCGTATTTGAGGGTATTTAGCGTAATCAAGCTTCGGAGTCAAAAAGTTCGATCGGTCTATTGATCCATTCTCGTGCAACAATTACTGGGGAAGTAATATTAAAAACGCAAGAAAAGGGAGTGACCGATCGTGGATTTGAGTTTAGTATCGTCAAATATCTTAAATCCCCCAATATTAGCTTTTTTCATGGGAATGCTGGCAATTTTTCTCAAATCTGATTTAGAAATTCCAGCGCCCATCCCCAAACTGTTTTCGCTGTACCTGCTGTTTGCGATCGGATTTAAAGGTGGCGTCGAACTGTCCAAAAGCGGAATTGACCAGCAAATCGCCCTGACAATTTTGGCAGCGATGCTGATGTCAATGCTAGTACCAATTTATACTTTTTTCATACTGAGGATAAAACTCGACTCTTACAATGCCGCGGCGATCGCAGCCACCTACGGTTCCATCAGCGCCGTCACATTTATCACCGCAACCTCCTTCCTCACAGCACAGGGGATCGACTTTGACGGTTACATGGTAGCCGCGCTAGCATTAATGGAATCCCCAGCAATTATAGTTGGTCTGATTCTAGTCAGTATATTTGGCGGGGAAGAAGGAAAACGCGAAATAGTTTGGCCCGAAGTGTTGCAAGAAGCATTCCTAAACAGTTCAGTTTTTCTGCTGATTGGCAGCCTAATTATGGGCGTACTGACAGGAGAACATGGTTGGGAAGTTATGAGTCCGTTTACTCAAGACTTGTTTTACGGAGTTCTGACTTTTTTCTTGCTAGACATGGGGCTGGTTGCCGCTAGCAGAATTAAAGATTTGCAAGAAGCAGGAATTTTTCTGATCGGCTTTGCAATCCTAATTCCGATAGTCAATGCAGTAATTGCTTTGGTAATAGCCAAATTAATCGGAATGCCGCAGGGAGACACTTTGCTGTTTGCCGTATTGTGCGCGAGTGCTTCTTATATAGCAGTACCAGCAGCCATGCGCCTAACTGTTCCCGAAGCGAATCCAAGTCTTTACATTTCAACTGCCTTAGCAGTGACATTTCCATTTAATATCATTGTAGGCATTCCCCTGTATCTATACGGAATCAATATGTTTTGGAGGTGAGATGATGGAGTCAGTCAAAAGAGTAGAAATCATAGCCCACTCAGTAGAACTCGGCAAGATTTTAGACGGTTTAGATAAAGCAGGCGTACCCGGTTATTCGGTGATTCGTGATGTCGCTGGAAAAAGCACTAGGGATCACGTTTCCCGTGATTCATCAATGACGGCGCTGGATAACATTTATGTGCTTGCTTTTTGTTCCCCAGCTCAAGTTTCAGCAGTTGCAGAAAACATTAGACCCGTGCTCAATAAATTTGGTGGGTCGTGTTTTATTTCAGATGCGGTGGAATTGCTAATTACTAGGTGCGTCGGGTAGTCATTAGTTATTGGTGATTATACCAATGCGGAAAAATTGAGCTACACATAGATTCTACACCATATGTTTAGGGACACGGCATTGCCGTGTCCTTGCGCGTATCTGCGACTTTAATCCTAGGCTTTGGTTCCGACAATCGCCACTGGTGATAAGGCCAATCCGTTTCGGCTTTTGGATAAGTTTTTTATTATTACTTTAGCGTGATTTTAAAAAGGCAATTTTGAAAATAATTTCTGTCTATTGTAGCACTTTTACAATTTGACAAAAAGCAGCCATTAGCCATTAGTCAGCGGTCATTTCAGGATTAATTGCCCTTCCCAGCCAGGGCAGAATTCAGAATTCTTAAGAGATAGAAAAGAATCAGTTGCCAAAATCCGTTAGCGTGGTAAATTCTAAGCCACAACAGGCGATCGCCCGATCGACTAACGAGATTTTCAATAGGAGTTTAAACATGGCTGCATTAAAAGTTGGCATCAACGGATTTGGTCGCATCGGACGGCTAGTCATGCGTGCCGGCATCAAAAACCCCAACATCGAATTTGTCGGCATTAACGACTTAGTTTCGCCAGAAAACCTGGCTTATCTTTTCAAATACGACTCCACCCACGGCATTTACGACGGCGAAGTTGAAAGCAAACCAGATGGGATTGTTGTTGACGGCAATTTTATCCCATGTACAGCGATTAGAAATCCTGCCGAATTGCCCTGGGGTAAATCCGGCGCAGATTATGTTGTAGAATCTACCGGATTGTTTACAGATTTTGAAGGCGCATCAAAACACTTGACGGCGGGAGCAAAACGAGTAATACTTTCAGCACCGACAAAAGACCCGGAAAAAGTTCCAACTTTTCTAGTCGGCGTCAACCACCACAAATTTGACCCGACAAAAGATACGGTTGTTTCTAATGCTAGCTGTACGACAAATTGTTTAGCACCAATTGCCAAAGTTATCAACGATAACTTCGGTTTGGAAGAAGGTTTAATGACTACAGTTCATGCAATGACAGCTACTCAACCAACTGTAGACGGCCCCAGCCAAAAAGATTGGCGGGGAGGACGCGGTGCGGCTCAAAATATTATTCCATCTTCGACCGGTGCAGCAAAAGCTGTTACTTTGGTTTTGCCAGAATTGAAAGGAAAATTGACGGGAATGGCTTTGCGCGTGCCAACTCCCGACGTGTCTGTAGTTGACCTTACTTTCAAAACGGCGAAGGAAACTAGCTATAAAGAAATTTGCGAGGCAATGAAAAAAGCTTCAGAGGGCGAACTCAAAAACATTCTTGGATATACTGAGGATGCAGTGGTTTCGACAGATTTTCAGGGCGACGCGCGATCGAGCATTTTCGATGCAGGTGCGGGAATTGAACTGAATTCAAAGTTTTTCAAAGTGGTTTCCTGGTACGACAACGAGTGGGGTTATTCTAGTCGGGTGATTGACTTAATGCTGTCTATGGCCGAGAAAGACGGAATTTTGAATAATTAATTTTTTGGGGTGTGGCATTTTGGGCGGGCTGGCGTGTCCACCCCACAAACAAATTCCTATGATTTTTTGTGGAACGGGCATCTTGCCCGTTTCTGATAATATTATTTAATGTGAGTTAAACTTTTTTTATTTCCGATTCGATCGCGCTCATGTCTGAATTACCACCGCTGAATAACGAAACTATTTGGGCTATTCTCAACGAAGAAATCGACGATGCTGCCGTCAACCGATTAGTTTGGCAGTATCTGGGCTACCGCTGGGATGCCGAGACTGGCAAGTGGAAAAGTGCAGGTGTTGCAGCCGAGTGGCGGCAAGAGTACCCGGAACCGCCCGATTTTATCGATTCTAGGCCCGCGACAGTGAAATTGACTCGATCGACCCCTCCAGAAAACAAGCAGTTGCTGAAGGAAAAATTGGGCTTTAAAGGCTATAAAATTGGGGAATTTGGGCCGAGACAGACTCGCAGGGCGACGATGGCTAATTGGTTGATGGGTTTTATCGAATCTGGGGTGTAAGAGGAATTTTGGATGGCTGTGCGGTTGTTGCCACCGTTACAGTACAGAGATATGAGATTTTTTGGCAGGAAAACGCCTAAATCCCTATTAAGGATTGGAACCTTGATTAAACTCTTCCTTTCTTTCTCTGAGTTCTCTGCGTCCTCTGCGGTTAATTAACCAAAATTAAGCCTGTTGAAAGTCAAAAAACACTAAAAACCTCCAATTTCAACATCCTCACCCCCAACCCTGACATCGGGCTGTTCCGTAAAGTATCCTAGAGTCGGCACAAAACTACTGTGAGGTAAGCTTTATGAAAACAACCACCATATCTCGCTTAACCAGCATTTCCCTCGTTACCCTAATGCTAGCAGGCGTTTCAGTCAATGCGATCGCCACACCAGCCACCACCCAACCCGCAACCCAACTCGCCCAAGCTACTGCCAAAAAGCGCCTAGTCGTCATGGACTTCGACTACGGCACCACCAACAGCTATTACACTTCCTACCGGGGAGTCGGCGCCGCCAAAGGCATCAGCGAACTGCTAATCAACGAACTCGTCAACAACGGCACTTATACAGTAGTCGATCGCAGCAAACTCGAACAAGTGCTCAAACAGCAAAACCGCAGCGGTGCGATGGATGCCGGCACAGCAGCCGAAATTGGCAAACAATTAGGAGTTGACGCCGTGCTCATCGGCACCATTACCAAGTTTAATATCGACAAACAATCCGGCGGCGGCAGTTTCATGGGAATCGGCGCTGGTTCACAAAAAACCAAAGCTACCGTTCAAATAGATGTGCGGTTAATCGGTACAGCTTCGGGAGATATTCTTGCCACTGCCAAAGCAGTAGGAGAAGCCGATCAAAGCGATTCTAATATTTCTGTCAGAGGTGTCAGCGGCAATTCTGGCAGCAGCAATGAAGAGTCACTTTTGAGCGCGGCAGTTGACAAAGCCGTCTCACAAATGGTGACTAAACTTGCAGAGGTATCTAAGAAATTAGGTTAGCAATCAAGCATCCTATCAAATATGCTGATACCAAATCCGGCATAAATATTTCCTGGATCTCTTACTCTGTCCGAGCCTACGTCGTGTCGCGTAAACTCCGGCAGACTTTATTTGTATAGTTTGAGGTTAAAAGGTTTCAACCCCCTCCTTCATCAAGGGAGTAATAAACCCGGATTTGGTATTAATTATTTTCCGGACAATTGTGCTCACAGATTCGAGCTGAGTAAACTATTTTAAACTCGAACTCAATTAAGTAGAAAGGCTACGCTTCAGCCATGTTTTGGTTGTTCTTGCTGCACCTGCCAATTGCCAGACCCCAGGTACACGGTCAAACCAGGCATTAGGAGAGATGTCGCTACGAGAACTCCTTTGCCACCCCAGGTTTGGAGAAGCAATCAAGGTGACAACATCAGGATTTTGAGCTCGGAAAGTAGAATAAGCTCCGTCGAGGTGCATCGGGCCGCCGTCGGGATGTCCCGGAGGTCGCTGTTGCAGTTCTTCCAGAAACCGCAGGAGGCGATCGAAAATCCTGCCATTTACAGCGTAAAAATGAGTTGTCATCACCTCCTCAGAAAAGGGCACGAGGGCGACAGGAGGCTTTTGTTCAATCTCTTCGACGTGTCCGAAGTAGACGAAATCCCAATCTTGCTGACACAGTTGTTCGACGATAACAGCTTGGTGTGCTCTTAACTTTGGTGAAATTTCTAGGTCGTCTTCTACAATCAGGATATTGCTCAATCCCTGCTGTTTTGCCTGCTTGAGGATAGCTAAGTGACTGTAAAAGCATCCCCTCGCCCCAATGCTGGGGAAACCTCCAGCTTCGTCGGGGCGGATTGCGGGAAATATCTCAATTTTATGGGGCGTGAGGGGCATTCCTGCTTCCTCTAATTCGTTGACTATGAGCTGGCGTCGATCTTTCCTCTCAGGTAGATTTACCGCATAAACTCCCTGGAAATAGTCTGTGATTTTCGTCATAGTTCGCTCTGGCATCAAGAATTTGATAAATCTTCGGCTGGCTGGACTCCGATTTCAATTTAAGTCTCTGTCTGCCTTAAATTCCTCCATCTTTAGCAAGAGGTATCTTCCTTTTTCTCAAACTTACTCAAATCCCCTCTGCAAAATCTAGCAATGAGAGTTTAATTAGCATTTGGATTTCAGTCAGAAGCAACGCATTTCCCCTGTTGAGTTGGGTTTAATACTAGGTTAGAGACTACTTTAGAAACAGCAGCTTGTTCTTGAATCCATCCGATTTCCCCCGGTTGCAGCTTGGCGCTTTCTACTTCAACTGTTGGCTTAACTGCCGGGGAAGGCGAGAGAGTTGCCACAGCGGGAGATGGATTCAGTGTCGGTTTTGAAACAGTAGAAAAATCTTTATTTGACTCGGGTTTCGGAGAGTTCGATCGCACTATTTCAGGAAGCGAACAAACTTTCAATTCCAGCCAATTGCCTTGAGGCGTAAGCTGTTTGTTTGTCACCTGCAAAACGCTGCCGGCTGGGACTGTTCCTTTGACAGTCAACTCACCGATTGCACCTCGCAAATCCAAGCGATCGCCCTCTTTTCCCACTTCCCCAGCCGCAGAACTTTTAATCTCTATAAACGCTCCTGTTTCTAAAGATTGGACAGGAGAAGCTACAGATTCAACTGTTTTCTCCGGCGTCCTTCCAGCATTAATTAAACCCCGTTTCCCGAAAATCGACTCCCCGGCAGTATCGATCGCGCGACCCACCGGAGGGATGAAAAAATAAGCAAATACACCCCCTAATCCTAATAAAAATAAAATTTTCAGCAGCAGCGAAAATAAACTTTTGCTTTTTTCCGGCTGTAACAACTGCGTTTTTCCTTCAGAATTCCCATCGCCAGGGCTTGTCGGCTCATTCAAATCCGTTGGCAAATCCTCGCTGTCGGAAATTAGTTCGATCGGCGTATCTAAAGGTGCGACAGACAGTTCTGTAAAAGTATTGCCGTCTTCCCTCAAATGTGCTTGACAGTGAATTAAAGCAACAGTGACGTTATCGTGACCGTTTCTAGTATTAGCAATATCAATCAGTCGATCGCGCGCCTTACCCAAATTAATGCTACCGTCGAGAATTGGCAAAATCTCCGCTTCCCAACATTCCTCAACCCGGTCTTTATCACTCAAACCGTCGGAACAAAGCAGCAAAACGCAGTCTTCATCCACGGGAAAACGCTGCACAGTCGGGTGCAAAGTGTTGGACGAAGTAATCCCCAAAGCTTGAATCAGAGCTCCGGCGGCCACTTGTTCCAAAGCATCCCGGTAGAGAGAGTAGCCCAAACGCACCTCGCGGCAAGCCACATTATCATCGAGAGTAACTTGATAGCAGCCGGTGCGGGTAATCCAGTAAGCCCGACTGTCTCCGACGTGGGCGACGTAGAGTTCGTGAATGTGGGCTAAACCCATAACTAGGGTAGTTCCCATCCGCTGCCGGCCTTGGCGGTGTTCGCTGTCGTTGCGACTGGCTATCTTGTCGTTAGCAGCACAAGCCGCCCGTTCCAACTTGGAAGTCAGGCTCAACGGGTCCCAATTAGCTTGATGTAGGGGCATTTGCTGCAACTTATCGCGCAGCACACCAATTGCTTCTTCCGAAGCGACTTCGCCGCCGTCTTGTCCACCGATACCGTCGCAGACGATCGCGCAAGCTTCCGCACCAGGCTTTCCTGCGAACAGCGTACCGCTGGGCGGATAGCAAGCATCTTCGTTGTGAGCGCGGGATCTGCCTACATCCGTGCCCGTGGCAATTTCAACGTGACGATCGTACAATTTGCCACATTTTGCCAAAGCTTTATCCAATTGGCCCATCAGTTGTTCGCCGTGGCGCACTTGACCGGCAACCATTTGCTGGCAAAGTTGCCTCAAAAAATTGGCAATAGTTGGGTGAGCATCTTCGAGCCACTGCTGCCACAATTTGCCCAACTGCGACAAATGAGGCGGTTTGCGATCGGGCTGCAATTCCAGAAACCGCACCAATTGCCCTTCCACCCGCAGCAGTTCCGGAGTCAGCAGCGTCGAAGCCACGCCCTGAGCGATACACGGCTGCCACAACTGGGCCATTTGCCACAGCCAATTGAGCTGGCGCATCGCTGCCGCTCCTTTCCAGGAGTCGGCCAATTCCGGCATTAAAGATTCCGTCACCTTCAAAATAGGCCCGTTTTCCAGCAGCCAGATATCTCCCGATAGCTTGCTCATCTTGGACGATACCAGGCCGTATACTTGAGGTACGTGCAACTGATAGGCAAACAGTCTCAGATAAGGAGTGACAACACTCGGAATCTCATCGGGCAGTTCTGGCAAGTGTTCGGGTTGAGTATCGACAAGAAGTCGATCGCGCTTGACCAAGTAGCGACCAGCGATCAGATCGCCTGGCTTACACCCTTTGATCCCTTCACCTAAAGCCCATAAGTAGTGTTTTGCCACAGAGTTTTGCATAAGGGTTCCTGACGCCTTTGGGCAAGCGTGCTGATCTGAACTATTTTAGCGATTGAACCTCGACGGGTTGATACGTGGCGATTATTTGACACCCCCGCTTTCTCAACAGACGGAGATTCTTAAGACTTCGCAGTCCTAATATCCTGATTTTTCAGGTTCCCGGGCTCACCACGTTTCCACTGTTGTGTGCGTAGTGATATCTCCTGACAATGTTTTAGGCGTGACTTTCCCCCAGTCCAGGGGTAGGTTTTAATGTCTTGTACTGACACAAATAGTCTACCATTTTGTTAACCCGCCGATGAATTTTGCTAGGAGCTTTCAGAGTTAGACGATCGCGCGAGGCCCAAGTCCTCGGCTTGAAATCACGCTGTTTTCAGCATATTCCTGATAGTGGCCATTTCCGAAGAAATCGCAGCACTCAAGGGAATTGACATTTTAGACTAACTATAATGGTATGATGCTGCTAGGTAGAAATCACCTGAGCCGACAGGTATAAATAAATATCAATTGTCGGTTTTCTCGCGAAGGGTCATCTGTGCCTCGCACCCTAGTTTCGCAACAGAAGTTAAATTTAACCCTACCCAAAGACGGATACAAGCCCGCAGATTCATCTGTCGAGTCAATCTAAAATCTAAAATCTAAAATCGACTGACGGATGCCAGCCCCCGACACGAATCGTGGACAGCAAAAAAAATTAGATATTAGTTCCAGCCCGCAGATTCATCTGTGGAGTCCATCTAAAGTATAAAATCGACAATCTCACATCTCACATCTACTGAGGGACGCAAGCCCCCGACAGGAGTCGTGGAGAGCAAAAAAAATTAGATATTAGTTCAAGCCCCCAGATTCATCTGTGGAGTCCATCTAAAATCTAAAATCTAAAATCGACTGACCGGCCTCTGCAAGCTGTTGAGTATTTAACCATGCCCCCACATGAGCCCAGCGCCTTTCCCAAGAATTTGCCCGATCCGAAGCTGCCGCCTGCTGTTGAAATAGACGAAATACTCACTAGCATTCAACATTCTCACAGTTTTTATTACAAAGTGATGAATCTTGAGGTTTGGGCGCTGGTGGAAACCTTGGATGGGCTGTTTCCCGGCGCTTGGGGTCAGTTTATGACCAACCGCCAACTTGCAGTTAAACAGTTTTTGGAACGCGATCGCGTTCCAAATTCTCCGGTTGATGCTGGGGAGGCGGGGGAGAAGTCCGATCGCAGTCGGAAGAAGGAAGAAGCCGGGAGTCAGGAGTCAGGAGTCAGAAACAAGCAGGAAGAAGAATAAAAGCAGATTTTCCCAATTCTCCCCATCTCCACCTTTCCTCTATATCCAAGTCTAAATCCCCAAAGCGAGAGACAAAACAGAACCCTCTTTTCCCCCCGTACTCCCCTGATTAAGAGAAGTAGGAGGGATCGAAACTCAGCTACAAGCGACATTTATTATGGGTTTCAATCTTAAGTTGACATAAATGCCGATCGCCCGATCGCCCTTACAGGTGAACTTTGGAATCAACTTGAGGCAATCCCATGCTGTAGTTGACAGCGCGGCTGTTGAGATTGTAGCTGATTTGGCCTTTTTGGAGGAGCGATCGTACCAAGTGTTCCAACTCCGAACCGATACGGCGGAGGTTGTACTCGGTCAAGTCTTCGCCCTCGTATGCGTCTACGAGTTGGTCGAATTTGGCATATACCTGTTTGACTGACTCGTCGTTCCAGTTAAGTTCGTTATCTGGGTCAATGTCGAGGGTCAAAAGGTCGTTGCTGGGTACGAGTTCGTTATCTTCGAGGATGGCGGTGTATATGCGAATATGCCGGGTTGTTGACTTAAGCTGCATGAGTTCTTATGTGTAAAGATTTTTTGCTGAGTTTATTGTAATGGCACAGAGATGCGCGGGGAGGGCGGGCGATCGTCAATTTCTCGGAATCCCGAAATATTTTAGTTGTTCGGCAGTCCAATTTTTGTAATATTCAGTTTTCTCTAAAGCATCGGAAGCTGGCTTCAGCTTAGAATTTACTTGAACCGTGAAGCCCGGATACGGCATCCTCCTAGTATGAAGCCCGTCAATATTAAAATCTTCTTCGGGATGGATGTGAAAAGCCAGCAAGCCCAATTCTGAAATCTGATTATTGAGTTTGTCTATCAATTCTTTAGTTTCTGGCGCACTAATTGCTGTTTTTTCGGGATTAATTACTACCATGATTTCAAATTCCGAATTGTAAAATTCATAAATGGATTTCATTATGGCAGAATCGCGATCGAACTCAGTCAGGGCTGAAAACCGCTCGATTTTGAATAAAATTTGATTGGTCAAGCGTGCCTTTTTAGCGAAGGGACAAATCGGTAAATCGCTGAAAACTGGATGCGGTAACTCGACAAACTCCGTCATCCATCTGAGGGTAGATGCTATTATTTCTGTGTCCGATTCATTCATCGACAATCTATGTATTTGATATTTCACACTCATCATACTTTATTTTTATGGAAGGCGATGCACACCATTGGTGTCAATTTAACGCTATTTCCCTCAGTCCGGCAGGGGTTTAAACCCCTGCCTCATAGCAAAAGTCCTCGCTATGATGACTGAAGAACTCATTAGTCCTCTTCAGAAGACTTTTACTATTAGCATGGGAATTCATTCCCTGGCGGACTTTCGGTTAAATTGAAACAAATACATTGTCCATCTTGCTGTTTAATATTGGCGATCGAATTTATTCGTGAATTGTGCCATCTGGCATAATTGCGCCTGCGAGTTTTGCCGTTTCCAGATTTACCACCCCACTTAGGTTCGCTCCCTTTAGGTTGGCTTTTTCTAGGTTTGTATTCTGCAAATTTGCCCCGCGCAAGTCTGCCGAAGTTAAGTCGGCTCCACTAAAATTGCCGTAACTAAGATTAGCTCCACAGAGATTTCCTTCACTTAATATTGCCCCGCTTAGATTACAGTGAAGCTCTCCACCAACCAAATTAATTTTAGTCAGATTAGCACCACTAAAATTTGCAGAATCTGTTCGTGCACTTTTCAGATTCGCCCCGTGCAAGTCTGCCGCAATGAGGTTGGCGCTACTCAGAATTGCTCTGCTTAAGTTGGTGTTACTCAAATTAGCTTGCAGGAGGTTTGCACGATCCAAATTGGCATTACTTAGATTTGCACCGCTCAAGTTAGCTTGACTCAGGTTGACATAACTCAAGTCAACACCAGCTAGGTTGGCTCTTTGCAGTGAAGCATTAGAATCAATTAAGCAAGCACCTGCTTTAACAGGGTCAAAGCCTCTGGGGAAGACAGTCTGTGCGTTGTAAAGTGCTTGTTGAAGTTTTGCTCCTTCAAGGTTTGCCCCTTCAAGGTTTGCCTTTAATAGGTTAGTATCACTTAGGTTTGCATTACTCAAATCAGCCTTCATCAATTTTGCTTCCCTCAAATTCAACCCTGTTAAGTTTGCTTTACTGAGGTTTGCCCTGCTGAAGTTTGTCCCCAATAACAAATGAACTTTACTGAGATTTACCCCACTCAGATTAGCTTCACTTAGGTTTGAATTAGACAGATTTACTTCACTTAAATTTGCATTTAGTAATTGTGTTTTTTCTAAGTTGACTGAACTGAGATTGGCTTGGTGAAGGTTTGCATGACATAAATTTGCCTCACTCAGGTTAGAAAAGTATAAGTTTGTTTCAGAAAGTTCTGCACCGCTTAGATTAGCCCTACTAAAGTTGACCTGACTCAGGACTGTTCTGCTCAGATTTACTCCTGCTAGATTAACTCCAGTAAAATTTCGTTCTTTGTTATTATACCGCTGCCAAAAATCTTCAGCAGTGATCGCTGGTTCCAGATTTTCTAGTGCAGAATCATCTATTTTTGCCTCTTCCTCAGATTCCGCAGTATCCGCATTCGCAGCAGTAGCAGCCGACTGTTCTACCGCTTCGCTAGATGCTGGAATCGCTGTCTCCTCGATCGCCTCTTCGCGCAATAACCGATCGACCCGATCGCTAAACCGCCTCACAACCTCAGCATCATCAACCTTCTCATCAGCATTCGAGCTTTTCTCAACCGCATTTTCAACATAATACTTATCTACAAAACTTTGCAACCCAGCATTATATCCCTGTCCTACGGCCTGAAACCTCCATTCGCCATTCTTCTTATACAAACGTCCAAATTCTAAAGCCGTTTCTTGCGAAAATATCTGATTTAAATTGTACCGAACCAATTCGCTAAGAGTCTCTGAATTGTAAAGCCGGATAAAAGCATTTTCAACTTGACTAAAACTTTGATTTTTTTCCTGTCCGTCGTGAATAGTCACCACAAACACAATTTCCTGAATCGCCGAATTAATTTTGCTCAAATCCAGATAAACCGTCTCATCATCTCCCTCAATTTGTCCATTCCTGCTGTCTCCCGAATGCCGCACCGAACCGTCCGGCGATGTCAGATTGTTGTAAAATACAAAATACTTTTCATCGGGAATGCGACCGTCCGCCGCTAACATAAAAACAGATGCGTCAATGTCGCAGTTTTGGGCTGTCTGGCTGACTTGCCACCCCAGGGCGATCGCAATTTTACTGAAATTAGGAGTTTCTTTAGAAAGATTGAACCTTTCACCCTTAGTTAATTCGATACTCATATGCGATAATTCCCTTACCTCATAAATGGTATTAATTATCTCATCTATGTTAACCCGATCGCAAATTGGATTTTATCTCGAAGACATCGAAACCCCAATTGGCAGAACCGTCAATTTAACTCTTACCGGACTAATTCTCTTATCTTCGACCAGCTTCATCGCCGAAACTTACCCGATTTCGGAAACTGTTAGAATTAATTTGCAAACTCTCGATACAGCGCTTTTAGTTGTTTTTGTGTTTGAGTATTTATTGCGACTATGGTGTGCCGAAAATCGAGTTAAATTTATTTTTAGTTTTTTTTCAATTATTGATTTGCTGGCAATATTACCATTTTTACTGGGATTTGTCAACGTTAGTTTTATCCGAATTTTCCGCTGGTTTAGGATTCTCCGACTCATCCGCTTTCTGGAATTAAAAATTTCTATTTTCCGCATCAGCAGCGAAGATGGGGTGATTTTTGCTCGAATTTTGTTTACTTTGCTGGCAATAATTTTTGTTTATTCTGGTTTAATTTATCAAGTCGAACATCCGGCTAATCCCGAAAGTTTTGGAACTTTTTTGGATGCTGTTTATTTCTCGGTTGTCACCATGACCACCGTGGGATTTGGCGATGTTACTCCGATTTCGGAATCCGGTCGTTTTCTGACTATTTTGATGATTTTGACGGGAATTGCTCTAATTCCTTGGCAATTGGGGGATTTGATTAAACACTTAGTTAAAAGTGCTAATCACGGAGAAGCTGTTTGTAAAGGTTGCGGTTGGTCTGTACACGATGCTAATGCTAGATTTTGTAAAATGTGCGGCAGTCAATTAGAGAATGGTTGACTGTTGAGTGTTGACTGTTGAGTGCAGTACAGATAATGGGTAGGGAGACGGCATTGCCGTGTCCTATACTTCATAAATCAGGAATACACTGTAACTTCTTCCCTCTTCCTTCTTCCTGAGATCCGTTACATCCGTTACATCCGTTACAGAATCCGTTACAGAATCCGTTGCCGAACTTCCCTCTTCCTTCTTTAAGCCAAGGGTAACAAAATTTCAAATTCAGTGCCTCTGCCTAACTCCGATCGCATTCTGAACGCACCGCCGTGTTTGCCCGTCACAATTTGATAGCTAACTGCTAAACTCGTTTCTTTGAGGGCGCGTTTTTCCGTAGAGAATGATTCAATGATTTTTTTGTACTTGCTAGGTGACATTCCTGGCCCGTTATCTGATATGCAAATCGACACCCAGCGAACATGAAGTTTGTCTAAATCCGCCGCAGGTTCGGGACAGCAGACTTGAGTGGTGATTTCAATTTTAGGCTGGCGATCGAAGTCTTTGAGTCCTCCACCTTTAAACTCTTTGGCCAATTCTTGACCGACTGCTTCGTTAATTAACGTATGAATAGAATTGGTCAAGATATTCATAAATACTTGGTTTAGCTGTCCTGCATAGCATGGCACTGGTGGCAGGTAGCCGTAGTTTTTCACTACTTGGATTTCCCGGGTCAAACGACTTTTGAGCAGCAAAAGTATGCTGTCTATGTTGGCGTGCAAGTCGGTGGGTTTGGGATAAATATCGTCGATGTGGCAGAAGTTTTGCAAACTGCTTGCCAACTTGCTCAACCGTTCGGCTCCGGCTTTAATGCTGGCAACAGTTCGGAGGAAATCGTTTTGCAAAAAGTCATAGTCTATCTCTTCCTTGAGCCGTGCTATTTCCGGTGGGGGGTCAGTACAGTATGCGTCGTAAGCTGAGAGCAACTCCATCAAGTTTTTGCTGTAGTCGGTGACGTAGGTTAAATTCCCCCAAATAAAGCCTACCGGATCTAAAATTTCGTGGGCTACTCCGTTGACTAAACGCCCTAAACTAGCCATTTTTTCGCTTTGAATCATTTGAGTTTGGGCTCTTTCGTAGCGGACTTGAGTTTCGATGCCACGAATTTGCCAGTACGCGATGTTTAGTGCGTTAGGGTCTAAGAGTCGGTAAGATTGGGAGTCTATTTGGACGACGATCGGTTCTGCCTGCAATTCGGGCGATCGACGCAGAGCTTGCGGGGCTGCTGCCAAAATCGTTGTACTCTCTGCGACTAATAATATTTCGACGCGAGCGTAACTGTAGAGAACTTTCAGCGGCAGGTGCAAAAAGAGCTCTGGGCCTTGGGGTTTAAGCAAATATTCCAGCAGTTGCCTGCGGGATATCATGCCAGCAAACTCTCCTGCTTCCATCAAGACGACCCCCGGCACTAGGGGATGCTGTTCAAACATTTCGGCAACTGCCACGGCCAAGCAGCTCGATTTTACCTGAAAGTCATACAGGGGCAAATCCCAGAGGGTAGACTCTAGGGAAAGGTCTTGATGGCTGCCTTCGGAGAGTGAAGGGCCAAGGAGTTTGGAACTGAATTTATTTGCCACTGGAACTTTTAGTTGCCGAAACGCTGGGAAAGTGAAATGAGAACCTACTACTAAGCTACCCTATCATTTCACCGCAGGAGCGAACAACCGAGAATATTCTTGAGTTAATCATGTTGTGCCAACTATAGGCAGGAGAATTTCAAATTCAGTGTTCTTACCTGGTTGCGATCGCATTCTCAGTTGGCCGCCGTGCTTTTCTGTGACGATTTGATTGCAGATAGCCAGCCCCATACCGGTGCCTTTGCCTGCTGGTTTAGTGGTAAAAAAGGTTTCAAATATCTGCTTGTGATTTTCTGGGGCAATGCCGGGCCCGTTATCGGCAATGCAAATTGCGGCCCTCTTGCCGTGTTCGGTTTCTATAACTTTAGTGGTAATTTCGATTTGGGGCTGCCAGTTGTCCCCGCACTGGGTGTGTATTTCTCGATCGGCTGCGTAGTCTGTCAGGGCGTCTAGAGCATTAACTAACAAATTCAAAAATACCTGACTCAACTGACCGGAGTAGCCACTAACTAGCGGCAGTTCGCCGTAATTTTTAACCACTTCTATGCTGTTTTTAAAGCGGTTTTTCAAAATTAACAGCGTCATCTCCACGCATTCGTGAATGTCTGTCTCGGCTGGTTTTGTCTCGTCCATGTGAGAGAAGTGGTGCAGCCCGTTAACTATTTTTAGCAATTGCGAGGCTCCCAACTCCATCCCTTCTAAGGTGATCGGCAAATCTTCTTGTAAAAAATCAAATTCAATTTCTTTTTTAAGGGCATCAATTCGGGCACACGGTGCCGAATATTCTTCTTCATAAAGCGACATTAGCTGGAGCAAGTGTTCAAAATAGGACAGCAGAAAAGTTAAATTTCCCCAAATACAGTTCAGCGGATTTCTGATTTCGTGGGCTACTTCTGCTACAATCCTCCCCAAACTCGCCATTTTTTCTGTTTGGATGAGTTTGGCTTGGGTTTGTTTGTGGAGTAACTTATTTGTTAATTGGTGGATTCTTGATTGAGCGACCATTAATTGGTGTACGTCTAACAGCTTGTAGGTCTGAGGGGCTATTTCCACTACTACGGGTTCGTAAATTAATTCTCCTGACCTGTAAAGCGATTCCTGGGCGGCTTCTACTATTAATTTACTGCCGGGAAGTACCAGCGGTTCTGGCTTGGAAAACTTGTACAATACCTCTATGGGTCGCTTGAAAAACATTTCTAATCCGTAGCGGCGGTTAACTTTTTCAAAAAATAGACGCCTGGATATTATGCCAACAAAATTACCCCCCTCTGTCAAAATGACGCCGGGAAGCATGGAATTTTGTTCAAAAGCCTGGGCTACTTCTTTTGCCTGTTGAGTTAATTCAATTTGGCAGTTGTAGAGTGGCAGGTCTAGGAGAGTTGATTCTAAGGAGATGTTCCAAGTACAAATTTCAGCTATATGCAACACTGATAACTCCGAGCTAATCTCACGCACAGCAAACATAGATGAAACCCCTGTTAAAAATTGTATTCATGAACAACTTAAGTTGCTATTAATTCGTAACGGGTTATTTGTAGCGGGTAGTTGCTCATTTGTGAAATTACAACAGCACCCCATGGGAAAACCCGATCGCAGTAGCATTGTCTGCTAAAGATTTTGTTTCTAAGTCAATATTAAACGATCGAAGCTTTTGTGGAACTTACTGAACTCTGCTGTAAACTTTTTACCATGATATACCTGCGATCGCGTGTTTTCGGAAAATGTTTAATATTTATAACGAATTATTGTGATAAATTATACCATTGTTCTAGTGATAGAAGGGAATTGGAGAACCGCGAGTAGGTTATAAGTGAATATACGGGCCTCCTTCGAGGGTTCGAGGGTTCGGATTAGCCATCGTCCAAGAGGCTTGCAGCCTCCAATTGTCAAGACTAGGGCCCAGGCCAAAGAAAGTTCGGCAACCGATTCGCTTTCTTCGGATGGTAAGGATTCAGGTAAAAAATAGTTCCGCAGAGAGCCGAAAAATATGGTAATGTAGTCAGATGAGCGAAAAGCCAGA